>CALPYQ020000219.1 GCA_943327965.2 Singulisphaera sp. GP187 | reverse complement strand
GGCGGATGCCTTCCGAATTTTCTGGCGCTTGAAGAGTGGCCATGTCAGTTGTTGCCAGGTGGCATGGACTGAATGCGGTCCACATGCGCTTGCAAAGACCTTGCAGCCACGGGCCACAAGCGTTGCGGCACGTCGTCGTAAGCGTGCGCTACCCAGTCTTCGAGGGTGCCGTTGGGCAGGGCGCGCATAGCGGCAATGACTTTGGCTTCGCGTTTTAAGCGGTGTGCCTTGAGTTGGGCGATGGCCTGTTCTGCAAATCCCAGCACATAGCCATGGGCTGGCAAAATGAACTCTAAGCTGTGAGCTCTGCATTCCGAAGTCAACAAATCCAATGAATCGAGGTAGTCGTTCATATCACCATCGGGCGGATTGACCACCGTCGTGCTGCCGTTCAGGATATGGTCCCCAGAAAATAGCAAGCCATCTTCTAACAAAGCCAAGCACAGGTGATTGGCCGCATGGCCTGGGGTGTGCAGAACTTTGAGGCTGTGATCGCCTACTTTCAAGATTTCGCCATGGGCCAAGGCACGATCGGGCGTGAACTGGCTTTGTGCGTTGGCTGTGGGCGCCGAGGGCAAGCCCAATATGGGCGGCAAACCCAAAGGGCTGTCTTTGCACAAGGCTTGTAAAGGTTGGGCGCCAGGCGAGTGATCGGGGTGAGAGTGGGTGCACACAATGAAGCGAATTTGACCGCTGGTGGCACGCCAAATTCTGTCCAAATGATCGGGGTCGGCAGGACCTGGGTCGATCACGATGTAGCCGTTATGAGGATCGCCCACCCAATAGGTATTGGTGCCAGGGCCGGTCATTACGCCGGGGTTGGGTGCTGTGAGGCGCATCACATTTTTAAGCAAGGCCACAGGATGCTCCGACTGCCAATCGAGATGGTGCACGATTTGGCCATCAGGACTGGTCAAAGCCAATTCACCATAGGGCGATTCGTGCTCCATGTACCGCTCTTCTCTGCCGGCCAGCCAAGCTGCTCGAGGGCAGCTGGTCCACAAGGGCTCGTCATTGGTGGCACAGGCGTCAAGAACAGCTTGCACGTTGTTAAAGGGTGTGAGTCTTTGTAAGGTGCGGATGGTCGGAAAGATGATGAAAAAGTCACCGGCTTCATGGCGTTTGAGCGCGTCGGCTGGGCGCACCCACACGGGCTCGAATTGTTCGGATTCGTCTGCCACCGGGGTTTGGCCTTCGGGCATGCGTGCCACCAAAAAAGGCACATCAAAACGCTTCGGCAAATCGCGGTCGGTGATCCAATGGGCCAGCACAAATACCTGATCTGCGGCCAGTTTCATGCCCAGTGCAGCGCATTGGGCGGTAAAGGGTTGGCTGCGATGAAGGCGGTCAATGTCTTCAGAAGTGGCCATGCGCTGGTCAGCACGGTAGGCCAACAAGATACCAAGCTCTTCAAAGCTTTCTCGAATGGCGGCAATGGCCTGCGTCAGGTGCAGGTCACTTTGGGTGTGTCTGCGCTGAGCATGGGCATGCGATGTGGCATCGAGGGCGTCAATGCCGCCCCCAGGAAACACATAAGCGCCGGGTGCAAAGCTGGCTGTGAGCGAGCGCCGCGTCATGAGCACTTCGATGCCTTCAGGGCTGTCGCGCATCAAAAGCACTGTGGCGGCCGGGCGTGGGGCGGCGGGTTCTCGCTGGGGATGTAAGAGTTGTTGAGGTCTAACCATGGTCGCATTATCGGCCCTTGGCTTGCCCTTGTCGCATGGGTGAGTCAGCTTTGTGCAAACTCTGCGCTGAACCGAGGATAATTCGGACATGCGAATTCGCTTTACAAAAATGCAAGGGGCGGGCAACGATTTTGTGGTGCTCGATGAAACGCGTGCGCGTTTTAATTTCACACGTGCCCAATACCGCTTTTTGGCCGATCGCCATTTCGGGGTGGGTGCCGATCAAATTTTGACGGTTCGTCCCGCGCCCAACGACACACTCGATTTTGAATACGTGATTCACAACGCCGATGGTGGTGAGGTCGAGCACTGCGGCAATGGCGCGCGCTGCTTTGTGCGTTATGTCCGCGATAAAGGCCTGACCACCAAAGACCGCGTTCGTGTAAAAGTGCAGCAAGGCGAAATTGAATTGCAAATGAATGCCGACGGCCGTGTGACGGTCAACATGGGTGCGCCTATTTTGGATTTGATCAAGGTGCCCTTCAAAGCAGAAGGTTTGAAGCACACCGTGGTCCATGGCTGTGAAATTTGGCAATTGCCTTTGGACACGGCCGATACAACTGCTGTGGCCCATGTCGCTGTGGTGTCCATGGGCAACCCCCATGCTGTTCAGCTTGTAGACAGCGTGGACGCAGCGCCTGTGCTTGCAAATGGCCCCCTGATTGAACACCACCCTGCATTTCCCAATCGCGTCAATGCAGGGTTTATGCAAATTGTGAATCGCGATGCCGTGCGCTTACGCGTCTTTGAGCGTGGCGCAGGCGAAACCTTGGCCTGTGGCACAGGTGCTTGCGCCGCTGTGGTGGCAGGCATTCGCATGGGCTTGCTCAACCCCAAAGTCGATGTGCAAACCCATGGCGGCACGCTCACCATTGAATGGCAAGGCCTTGCCAAGAACGATCTGTCGCAAGCCGTCTACATGACAGGGCCCGCCACATCGGTTTTTGAAGGCGAGATTGACGTTCCTAACTTACCTTGATTTGAAAGACAGGCATGACCCCTACCTCCATCAATCCGATGAACCCCATCACTGAAGATGACATCGCCGATTTTTTGGCCAATACACCTGACTTTTTTGAGCGTCATGCGCAGTTATTGGCCTCGGTTCATTTGATGAGCCCCGACAACCATCGCTCAGTGAGTCTGCAAGAGCGTCAAGCTCAAATGTTGCGCGACAAAATTCGGGCTTTGGAAATGCGCATCATGGACATGATTCGCCATGGCAACGAAAACATGATCATCACGGAAAAGCTGCAAAAGTGGGCCTGTGAGTTGTTGCAAACACCAGCAGCTGAACGCGTGCCATCGGCCTTGAAAAATATTGAAACGCGCTTCCAAGTGCCCCAAGTTGCGGTGCGTTTGTGGGGCGTTGCAGAAGTATTTGCAGATGCCCCCTATGCGCAAATTGTCACAGAGGAAGTCAAGCAAACGGTGGCGGACTACACCTCACCCTTTGTGGGTGCCAGCGCAGGGCTAGACGCTGTTCAGTGGTTACAAACGCCGGCCCAAGCTGCCTCGGTGGCATTGTTGCCATTGCGATTGTCCAAAGAGGCGGTGCCCTTTGGTTTGCTGGTATTGGCTTCACCCGATGCACAACGTTTTCACGGCGGCATGGGGACCAATTTTTTAGAGCACTTGGCAGAGCTGTGCAGTGCGGCGTTCTCTGCTTTGTTGCCTGCCAAAGGATAAGGCGCCAACCATGGACGAGCGCGTCGCTCGTTATCTTGACCATGTGCGTTTTGAAAAACGCCTGGCTGAGCGAACCACGACGCTGTATGCCTTAGATCTGCAAAAACTCGCCGAGTTGGCGTTGGTTGCCAACGTCGATTTGGCCCAAGTTCAAACTGTGCATGTGCGTCGTTGGGTCGCGCAAATGCACAGTGGTGGTCGCACGGGCCGTGGCATTGCCCTGATTTTGTCGGGTTGGCGCGGCTTCTACCATTGGCTGGCGCGTGAAAGCCTCATTGCGCACAACCCCGTAGAAGGCGTACGCGCTCCCAAAGTGGCCAAGCCCCTGCCAAAAGCATTGGGGGTGGACGAAGCCGTGCAATTGGCCGAACACTTTGAAGAAGCAGACGATCCTTGGCTAGAAGCCCGCGATGCCGCCATGGTGGAATTGCTCTACGGTTGCGGTTTGCGTGTGGCAGAGTTGACAGGCTTGGATGTGGTGGCCAGCACCGAAGCCTCCAAAAAGGGACGTGGCTGGATAGACATAGACGGTGCTGAAGTGATGGTGCAAGGCAAGGGCGGTAAACGCAGAACGGTGCCCTTGGGCCAGGCAGCATTGAAGGCGCTTGAAAAATGGTTGGCTTTGCGCAGTCAAGCCATGGGCATGATGACGCAATCCGTGCCTGGCTTGTCTGATGCAGCGCTGGCGCTGTTTCCTGGCAAACACGGTACCCGCCTCACATCGCAGTCGGTCTGGCAACGCTTGAAGCGGCG
>CALPYQ020000218.1 GCA_943327965.2 Singulisphaera sp. GP187 | reverse complement strand
GATCATGCTGTTGTCATGCGCAAGGGTACCGTGCGAGAAGCAGGGCCGGTGCGCACCTTGTTTACCAATCCGCAAGACCCTTATACCAAGGCCTTGCTCAGCTGCCGACCCAGTGTGGAGCGTCAGGGCAAACGACTGCTGACCATTGACGATTGGATGACAAGTCACTCGCCTGTGGATGCCTCTTCGACTGCTTCATCCGCACCAGACACAGATCAAGCAAGCCAAGTTGCAAGCCCGTCGATAGTAGTTCCAACTGAACAAGCGCTGTTAGAAGTTCAGGGCCTGCGCAAAGTTTTCAAACGTTCTGGCGGCTGGTTTAAAAGCGATGACTTTGTGGCTGTTGAAAATGTCAGCTTCAAACTTGTGCGGGGGCAAACCGTTGGATTGGTGGGTGAGTCTGGATCGGGCAAAACCACAGTCGGTTTGTGTTTGTTAAGGCTGCATGAAGCCACTGCAGGCAAAGTATTGTTCGATGGCAAGAATTTGCTTGAAATGTCGAATGCTGAGTTTGCGACTTACAAGCGTCGTTTGCAAATTGTTTTCCAAAATCCGTATGCCTCACTCAATCCACGATTTACAGTGGGCGAGATTTTGAGCGAGCCCATGCAATTGCATGGCATTGGTTCTGGCCAAGCCGATTGGGAAAAGCGTTCCTTGGCTTTGCTCGACAAAGTGGGCATGCCCGCCTCGGCGCTTAAGCGCTATCCGTTTGAGTTTTCTGGTGGTCAGCGTCAACGCATTGCCATTGCGCGCTCCCTCAGTTTGTCTCCTGAGGTGGTGGTGCTGGACGAAGCGGTTTCTGCTTTGGATGTATCGGTGCAGGCGCAAGTGCTTAACCTGCTCAAAGATTTGCAAAAAGATTTGGGCCTGAGTTATTTGTTCATTTCGCACGACTTGGAAGTGGTGCGTTACATGTCAGACACGCTATTGGTCATGAACAAGGGACAAGTGGTTGAGCAGGGCAATGCTGCAGAAATTTATGCCAAGCCTCAAAACACTTACACGCAAACCTTGCTTGCGGCAGTGCCCAAAATGCCAGAGGCATTGGCCATTTAAGGCTTCAGCTCTGGCAGTTTTTTGAGGCTCTTTAAGTGGGGCCTTGCGTAGGCCACCATGGCCACCAACAAGGTGCCTGCGCCCGCGCAAGCCAATGAGCTGCGCATGCCCCAGTGCTCCGCCATCCAACCGCCCAAAATAGCGCCTGGCCCTGCTGGCAACAAAATGAGCCAACGCATGGTGGTGGTCAGTCTCCCTAGAAGGTCGGTTGGGGTGAAAGATTGCCTGAGCGACAAAAAGTTAACGAACAGCAAGGTAGCGCCCCAGCTGTAGCAAAGTAGCATCCAAGAAAACAAAACGATGCTGGGCAACAGGCCTTCCAAAAGCAGCAGGCCAATCCATCCCAGCGAGGTAATGCCAATCCCCAGAATAAGAGCTGGCCCGGGCCCCATTTTGTTTGACAGTTTGGGTCCTGCCATGCCACCCAAAATTGAGCCAACACCCAGTGCGACAAAACTCATGGAAACCAAGGTCTCGTCCAGCCCTAAATCTTTGACCGCAAAAATAATTTGCACTGCCAGTGCCAGCTGCGAGAAAAACTGCCAAGCACCTACGGTCGCGGCCATTTCAAGCAACATTTTTTGCGACTTAACAAACTTGAGCCCTTGAAGCAGGTCTTGTCGAAATGAGCGGTCCTTCCAAGTGGAGCGGGGCGGCACCACTTCATGGATTCGAATGCCTTTGAGCATGAGCACTGAACCAATTAAAAGCAATGCATCCATGACCAATGCCAGTGGCGCACCAAACACGCGAATTAACACGCCTGCCATGCCGGGCCCCATGACTTCGGCCATGGAACCAGCAATGGCGTTTTGTGAATATGCCTGAACCAACTTGTCTCGACCCACCAGCTGCGTCAACACAATTTGAGATGCTGAGCCTGCAATGGTGTAGACCGTGCCCAAGGCAAAACTGACGGCGTACATGAGCGGCATGGTTAAGTGCCCCAAAGCCCAAGCCGCTGGAATGGTGAGCAGGGCCAGGCCCATGAATATTTCGCCGGCAATGTAAAGCGGCAGCTTTCTCATGCGGTCAATGAGTACGCCGCCCGGCAAAGAAAGCAACACAAAAGGTGCAATTTCCATGGCCGTTAAAAAACCCATTTGGGTGGGGGTGGCGTCCAGCAAAAAAACCGCTGTGAGGGGCAAGGCCAGCATGGTGATTTGGCCGCCCAAGTTGCTGAACAAAATAGAGAACCACATGCGCCGGTAACCGGGTATTTGGAACAGTGGATTGTTGAAAAAGTTCATTCGTTAAATGGGCTCGGTCTGATTAGATGTTTTTTTACAACAATGTGTTGAAGTTTAGATTCAAAATTTTGTCTCAAGATTATCATTTTGAGAGAAATACAAATACTTAGTGACTACTTTTTGGTGGATTGTTGTTGCTTTGGGAATTACACCTACTTGTTGAATATGACACACCTGTGAATAATCATTTCAGCAATATTCATATTGTTAAAAATTCTAATCATCAACACGAGTATGACCAAAGGCCTCAAGGAGTATTTAATGGCATCTAGGATTCGAAACGTCAAGCTGTCCCCCATCATGGTGGCAGTCATTGCAGCAATGGCCGCGCCTCTGGCGTACAGCCAGTCTGCTGATCAGGAGGTTGTGGTTTCTGGTTCGCGCATTAAGCGTGATAACTATTCCACATCTGCGCCAGTGCAAATCATTCGAAATGAAGATTCAGTGCTTGCTGGTTTTTCATCAACGACTGAAGTTTTGCAAGGCACTGCCGTTACTGGTGGCCAAGGACAAATTAACAACGCCTACGGCGGTTATGTGACTGAAGGCGGTCCTGGTGCCAATACCTTGGGCTTGAGGGGTTTTGGCCCAACTCGCTCATTGATTTTGCTGAACGGTCGCCGTATGGCGCCCTCTGGTACACGTGGATCCGTTGGCGCTGCTGACTTGAACACGCTCCCATCCAGCATCATTGATCGCATTGAAGTGTTGAAAGACGGTGCTTCTTCCATTTACGGTTCTGATGCTGTTGCAGGTGTTGTCAACATCATCACCAAAAACAACTTGACAGGCGTTACAGCAAGCTTGAACCAAACGGGTACAGAGCACGGTGGCGGAAACACCACCAACTTCTCATTGGCTGGTGGTGTTGTTAAAGACAAAATCAGATTCTCTGGCTCTTTCAATCACACAAACCGAACAGACTTGACTCTGGCTGATCGTGATTGGACAACTTGCAACACTGACTACCGCCGTAAGTTGGTCAATGGTGTGATGGGCGACTGGGGTAGTGCAGACTACATTGATCCTGCAACTGGCAAAATCAAATGCTACCCAATTACCAGTACTGGCTCTAACGGTGTGACCATCAATACGCTGGGCACTTCTAGTATTGCCGGTGTTGCTGCAGCTGGTGCTGTTGGCCCCACATTCAATAGATGGCGTCCCAACGCAAATGTCACCACTGGCTTGGTGGGTTACGAAGGTTTGACTGGCGTTAGCGCTGGTAACAACACCAATAACCGTACAACATTTGATCCAAAGATGTTGAACAACTCCTTGATTTCACCTGTGACCAACAACAATTTTTATGGTCAGGGCACCGTCGATCTCGACATATTGGGTGATGCCCAGGTCTATTACGAAGTGTTGATGAACAGACGTGAGTCAAAGCAAGTTGGCTATCGTCAGTTGTCCTTGGACTACATGTACGGCAGCCCATTGTTGCCTGACACTCTTAGAACCAAACTTTTTGCACTTCCAACAGTCATCTCAAATGGTGAATATGTTGCAGCTAGGGGTTTTATTGGTTGGGGCAACTACCTCAGTTCACAAACTGTTGATTTCAGCCGCGCGGTGGTTGGAATGCGTGGAGCCATTGGTAAAACAGGTTGGGACTATGATGTCGTCGCTGTAAGCTCCAACAGCAAAGGTACCTACATGTCAGAAAGCTTCTTGACAGACCGCATGTCCAAGAGCTTGAACGTGGTTGCATCTGGCACTGGCTTTGCTTGTAAGGACCCAAGTGGTGGTTGTATTGCCGCTCCTGCACTGACACCCGCAGTGATTGCTGGAAATTTGCCACAAGCTTGGCGTGACTATGTTATGGCTCCTGTGGTTGGCGTTACCAAGTTCAAAG
>CALPYQ020000217.1 GCA_943327965.2 Singulisphaera sp. GP187 | reverse complement strand
TCGACATGGTTTTGTTCTTGGGCGACTACATTTATGAATATGCGGGTGCTGCCAATGCTGTCCGCATACCCACAGGTGGCTGGGTCAGTAGCCTTGCCGATTACCGCGAACGCTACGCGCTGAACAAAAGCGAGAAGGGCCTGCAGGCCATGCATGCGCAGTGCCCTTGGTTGATCACATGGGACGACCACGAAGTGTCTAACGACTATGCGGGCTTAGAGCGCGGGCAAAGTGGCAATATCAGTTTTAATTTTGTGGCGCAGCGGGCAAGCGCCTATCAGGCGTTTTATGAACACATGCCACTCAGAGCCAGTGCATTAACCAGGTCGATAGCAGGTTTGGCGCAAGGCGCTGAGTTGAGAATCTACGGCCAAGTAGCCTATGGCAAATTGGCCAATCTGTATTTGTTAGACGATCGTCAATACCGAGACAAACAGGTGTGCAACAAGCTGGGACGTCATGGCTCGAGCTTTGTTAATCCAGATCAGTGCGAAGAATGGTTCAACCCCAATCGAAGCTTGTTGGGCCATGCGCAATCGCAGTGGTTAGAGCAAGCTTTTTTCAAAGCCCAAAAAGATGGTCGACCTTGGAACGTCGTTGCACAACAGACCATTTTTGGTCGACGTGATTTTCGCCCTGGTTCTGGCTACACCCTGTGGAATGATGGGTGGGATGGGTATTCGGGGGCACGCCAGCAATTGACCCAATCGATGCAAAACAATGCACTTAAGAACCCTGTTTTGATAGGCGGTGATGTGCATGAAAACTGGGTGGGGCATGTCATGGCCGACGCATACAGAGACGACAGCGCCAAGGTGGGCGTGGAGTTTTGTGGCGCTGGCATCACAGCGCGCTCGGCAGGTAATTCAAAGTTGACTGCGAGATTGGCAGAGAATCCGCATTTCATTTTTGCCGACAGCGAACGCAAGGGTTATGGCGTTGTGGAATTTACGCCCAAGCAAATTCAAACAGAGTTGCGTGTGGTGGACGACGTCCGGCAGTCGCAAACCAAGATTGAAACACTGGCCAAATTTGAGGTGGAAGCGGGGGTGCCACAAGTGCACCGTCAAGCTTAAAGCAGCTTAATTAGAGGGTGCCTTCAAACACTTCTAACAGTCGGTCTAGGCCGCCTTCTTCAATGGCCACCATGGCTTGTTCGCGCACCTTGGGTTTGGCGTGATAGGCCACCGACAAACCGGCGACGCCCATCATGGGCAAGTCATTGGCACCATCGCCCATGGCGATAGCCTGCGAGGCATCAATGCCCATTTGGGTGCAGGTTTGCAGCAACATTTTGCGTTTCTCTTCGCCGTCGCATATGTCGCCCCAGTCTTGGTCCACCATGCGTCCGGTTAACGCACCATTGACCACTTCTAAAACATTGGAGCGGGTCCAGTTGATGTTCAGGCGATCGCGCACATGGTCTGTGAAAAATGTGAAACCACCCGAGACCAAGAGCACTTTCATGCCGGCTGCTTGGCAAGTTTTGACCAATTTTTCTGCGCCTGGGTTCAGTTGCAGTCTGTGGTTCAAGACTTCTTCCATGTGCGACAAGGTTACGCCTTTGAGCAAGGCCACCCGCTTGCGCAAGCTGTCTTTGTAGTCTGTAATTTCTCCGCGCATGGCGGCTTCGGTAATGGCAGCGACTTCAGCTTTGCGACCTGCAGCATCGGCAATTTCATCCACACATTCAATGTTGATGAGGGTCGAGTCCATGTCAAAAGCAATGAGCTTGTAATGGCTAAGTTGAAGGGGCGGTGTAAAACCCTTGAGGGTCATACCTTGAAAGGTTTTGGTATTGCTCATATCTTATCCTTCCACTTTATCAATTTTGGGCTGCCCCAAGGACCGCAAAATATCACGCACCATTTGGGCCCGTGCTTTAGGGTCAGGCAGCTCACGTTCAATGCGCAATTTGTCATTGCCGGCCAGCTGAATGTGCTTGTTCTTTTGAATCAACTCAATGATGCGCATCGGCTCTATGGGTGGATTGGGTTTGAAGCTGATCACAATGACGCCGGGTGATGCGTCCACCTTCAGCACACCGTAAGGCAAGCTGAGAACGCGCAAACGGTGGACATCCATTAGGGTTTGCGCTTGCGGTGGCAGCTTGCCAAAGCGATCCACTATTTCTTCTAACAGGCCGTCAATTTGATCGGATGTTTTGGCAGTCGCTAATTTTTTGTAAAACGACAAACGCAAATGAACATCGCCGCAATAGTCGTTGGGGAGAAGGGCGGGTGCGTGCAAATTGATATCGGTTGCAGCAGACAAGGGACTGAGCAAGTCTGGCTCTTTGCCCGCTTTCAAACAACGCACGGCTTCGTTCAGCATTTCGTTGTAAAGCTGAAAACCAATTTCTAGCATGTTGCCGCTTTGGTTTTCACCCAAGACTTCACCCGCACCCCGAATTTCCAAATCATGCATGGCCAAATAAAAACCGCTGCCCAACTCTTCCATTTGTTGAATGGCATCTAATCGTTGGGAGGCTTGTTTGGTCAGGCCATCTATTTCGGGCACCATCAAATAAGCATAAGCTTGGTGATGGCTGCGTCCCACCCGGCCTCGCAATTGGTGCAACTGCGCTAAACCAAATTTGTCGGCGCGAGATATCACAATGGTGTTGGCGGTCGGAACATCAATGCCTGTTTCAATGATGGTGGAGCACAACAGGATGTTGTAGCGCTGCGCCACAAAATCGCGCATGACTTTTTCCAAATCTCTCTCAGGCATTTGACCGTGTGCAACTGCAATTCGGGCTTCAGGCAATATTTCTTCTAGCTTTTGACGCCTGTTTTCAATGGTGTCTACTTCGTTGTGCAAGAAGTAAACCTGACCACCGCGTTTGAGTTCGCGCAGGACCGCTTCGCGAATGACGCCGGTGCCTTCGTTGCGCACAAAAGTTTTGATGGCCAAGCGTCGTTGAGGTGCCGTAGCAATGACACTCAAATCCCGAATACCTTCTAAGGCCATACCCAGTGTGCGCGGTATGGGAGTGGCAGTCAGTGTCAGTACATCGACTTCGGCGCGCATGGCCTTCATGGCCTCTTTGTGGCGCACGCCAAATCGGTGTTCTTCATCGATGATCAAAAGCCCCAGGTTTTTGAACTGCGTGGAGGGGCTTAAGAGTTTGTGCGTTCCCACCACAATATCGACAGTGCCATCGGCCAAGCCTTTGAGTGCCTCTGTGACCTCTTTGCCCGAGCGAAAGCGCGACACTTCAGCAACCTTGACAGGCCACTTAGAAAAGCGGTCTTTGAGTGTTTGGAAATGCTGCTCTGCCAACAGGGTGGTGGGTGCCAAGATGGCCACTTGTTTGCCGCCTGTGACGGCCACAAATGCGGCACGCAAAGCCACCTCAGTTTTGCCAAAGCCCACATCGCCACATACCAGCCTGTCCATCGGACGGGGGCTGATCATGTCCTGAATGACCGCATGAATGGCGGCGTTTTGGTCGGCTGTTTCGTCGAAGCCAAAATCGTTGGCAAAGACTTCGTAGTCTTGCGGGCTGTAGCGGAAGGGGTGACCTTCGCGTGCAGCGCGTCTGGCATAGATGTTCAGTAGTTCAGCGGCAGAGTCGCGTACTTGTTCCGCAGCTTTTCGTTTGGCTTTTTCCCACTGCCCACTGCCCAGTCGGTGCAATGGGGCTTCATCAGCGCTAACGCCGGTATAACGGCCAATCAATTGCAGTTGGCTAACGGGCACATACAAGGTGGCCTTGTCGGCATACTCTAAATGCAAAAATTCTTGCAGGGCTGGCGTGCCGTCAGCATTCTTTTCGCCCAGATCCATGTTCACCAAGCCGCGGTACCGACCAATGCCGTGCGCGTTGTGCACAACTGGATCGCCTACATTGAGCTCAGACAAATCCTTGATGAGCGCTTCAACATCACTGACTTGCTCTTGTTTTTTGCGTCTGCGTGTGGTGACACCGGCCGCAAACAATTCAGTCTCGGTGACCAAATCAATGCCGGTTTCAAACCAATGGAAACCTGAATTTAAAGCTGCTGTGGCAATTCCGATTTTTTCATCGCTGGCTTGAAACTCTTTCAGGTCATCAAAGGCAGGTGGATTGACGCCACTGGCACGCAAAAAGTCCAGCAAACTTTCACGTCGGCCCGCACTTTCAGCCAAAATCAAAACGCGGTTAGCCGAGTTTCGAATGTGCGCTTGCAGTTTGGCCAGAGGTTCTTCGGCACCCCGCACCACCGTGAGGTCTGGCAGGGGCTGGGCC
>CALPYQ020000216.1 GCA_943327965.2 Singulisphaera sp. GP187 | reverse complement strand
TCAGAGGTCAGCGCTTTAATCTTTGATCATCTTGACAGGGCAGGACTCAAGTCGCGTTGAGCTTGTCTCGCGTCACTTGGTACGCTTTTTTCTGAATTTCGCTTTGCTGCTACCGCTTCACCCAATTCAATGACCGCCATGGCGTAGTAGCTGCTCCAGTTGTACCGAGTGATGGCATAAAAATTTTCAGTACCTGCCACATAGCTGGGTGGCGCGTCACCATTTAGAAGTTCAATCAAGGCCAAGGGACCTGAGTGATTCAAAGCCTCACCTTCCAACACAGCGCCCTTCGCTAAAAAACTGGGCACACTGAAAGTTGGCAATATATCGGGGGCCATCAAAGTGTCCAAGTCGAGTTTGGAAGCATCGAATTGAACTGGGTAGTGGGTGGGCATACCAGGGCGCCATTGAAATGCTTTGAAATAGTTGGCCACTGAGCCAATCACATCGGCTTTATTGGCAAACAAATCGATGTGCTTGTCACCATCAAAATCAATTGCAAATCGAGACCAACTGGATGGCATAAATTGGGGCAAGCCCAAAGCACCGGCATAACTTCCCTTGATGATGGTGGGCTTCATTTTTTCTTGATGCGCCAGCACCAGAAAATGAGCCAGTTCTTTAGAGAAAAAAGCTTGCCTTTCAGCTGCGCGTGGATGCGCTGCGGGAAAATCAAAGGTCAAGGTGCTGAGTGCATCAAGGGTTCGAAAATTGCCAGTGTGTTGGCCATAAAAAGTTTCTACGCCAATGATGCCCACCACCAACCAAGCGGGCACACCAAATTTGTCTTCCGCTTCTTGAAGCGTTTGTTGGTTCTGCTTCCAAAATTGAAGGCCTGCTTCAATTCTTTTGGGTTCTATGAACCTGGCTTGGTAGGCGGTCCAATTTTTTTTATTGACTTGGGTGGGGGGGAGGATCAACTTGGGAACGCTGGGAATAAAGCGGGCCTGGGCAAGTTGGCTTTTGACCCACTTGGGGTCCAGTTGATAGTCTTGCGCCATTTTGTCGGCCCACTGAGCCACATCTTTGCGCTTGGCATAGGTGGGACCCACTGCGCTGGTGGCTTTGGCTGTTTTGGTTTTGGGTTTTTTGGGCGGCTCAGCGGCATGCAGACTGACAGACAAAACTGCACAAACAATGATCCCAATCAATGACAAAATTCGCATAGAGGGAGTTTAGCCTTTGAATCGGGTGATGGTGTCGTGATAAGCTGGAATCTTCATATTTTGGACTTAACCAGACTTGGTTCAAAGCAATTATCTATGGGCGCTACAGGCTATTTCACACACTCAGATTGCCGTCTTCATGAAATGGGCGAAGGCCATCCTGAATGCCCCCAAAGGCTGGATGCCATTGAAGACCGTTTGTTGATTACGGGTTTAGACCACGCCCTTGAAAGGCGCGAGCCTGCTCCGGCGTCCTTGGCGGATATCGAATTGGCCCATGGGCGCATGTACATTGCTTCCTTAAGGGGTTTGAGCGATGCACTCATTGAGGATATGCAGGCAGGGGGCCCATCACACACGGCTTTGGACCCAGATACTTCCATGAATTCGCACACTTGGAAGGCCGCACTTCGATCCGCTGGGGCTGCTTTGGAGGCTACCGATGCGGTCATTGCCGGCGAATTAGAAAATGCATTTTGTGCCGTCCGTCCGCCGGGCCATCATGCATGCCAAGACAAGGCCATGGGCTTTTGTTTCTTCAACAACGTGGCCATTGCTGCCAAATACGCGCTAGAGCGGCACGGCTTGCAACGTGTGGCCATTGTTGACTTTGATGTTCATCATGGCAACGGAACTGAAGACATTGTTGCCGGCGACCACCGAATATTGATGGTGAGTTTTTATCAACACCCTTTCTATCCGGAAGGGGGTGCCATCAAGCACGATGCCAATTTGGTTAACTTGCCTGTGCCAGCCTACACCAAGGGCATGGACATTCGAGAGTTGATCGACATGATTTGGATGCCTCGCTTGGAAGCGCATCAACCAGAATTAATTTTCATCAGCGCTGGCTTTGATGCGCACCGCGAAGACGACATGGGGCAACTTGGCTTGGTTGAACAAGACTATGTCTGGATGACGCAGCGCGTGAAAGACATCGCCCAAAAATATGCCAAAGGCCGCATTGTGAGTTGTTTGGAAGGTGGCTACAACCTCAGTGCATTGTCGCGCAGCGTCGAGGCGCACATTCGTGTCTTGGCAGATGTTTAAAGAAGGACACCGTTTTGAGAAAAGTTCCAAGCATGATGAATGACCCCGCCTTGTGGTGGAGCAGTTTGAACCCCAACCAAGCTGCGTTAGAGCTCTTGATGTTTGGCGCATGCATTGCGTTGGCTGCTGGCTTGGTCATGGCACTGCGCCGAGTGACACCCCAATGGGAACTGTCCGTTCTTTTAGGCAAAAAACTCATCGATGGGGTCTTGTTTCCCGTCTTGCTCTTAGGCTTGGTATTTGCAATGCGTGCAGTTTGGGCTCAGTCTTATCCTGTTTGGGTGTTCGACTTTTTAGTCCCAGTCTGCTTGTCGCTGGCCGTCATACGCTTGGGCGTCAAAGTTCTTCAAGCGACTTTCAAGCAAGCGCAATGGGTCAGGCCCGTTGAACGAAGTTTGTCATGGCTGGCTTGGGGTGCAGTGGTCTTGTGGTTGACGGGCTTGTTGCCCCTCATTTTGGATGAGTTGGATCAAATTCAATGGAAGGTAGGAGCGTCTCACTTATCACTCAGAACCTTGTTGGAAGGCGGCCTGACTGCAGGCTTGGTCTTGTTATTGACCTTGTGGGTTTCGTCCGCCGTTGAAGCGCGCTTGCTTCAATCTTCTTCGGGCAGCGAGCTGTCTTTGCGCAAAGCGGTTAGCAATGCGGTCACATCTTTGTTGGTGTTTCTTGGCTTAATGCTGTCTTTGTCTGCGGTTGGAATTGATCTAACAGCGCTCTCTGTGCTGGGCGGCGCTGTTGGTGTGGGTATTGGTTTTGGTTTGCAAAAACTGGCAGCCAACTATGTCAGCGGTTTTGTCATCCTGGCTGAGCGCAGCATGCGAATTGGCGACAGCGTCAAGGTAGATGGTTTTGAAGGCCGTATTTCAGACATCAAAGCGCGCTACACCGTCATTCGGGCACCCAATGGCCGTGAGTCCATCGTCCCCAACGAGATGCTCATCAACAGCCGGGTGGAAAACTTGTCCTTGGCTGACTCACGTGTTTTGCAAAGTACCGCTGTATCGGTGGCATATGGCTCAGACGTGCATCAGGTCATGGCATTGTTAACGCAAGCCTGCACATCCCAAGAAAAAGTATTAACCGACCCTGCGCCCTTTGTCACGCTGTCCAATTTTGGGGCCGATGGCTTGGAATTCGGTGTTCACTATTGGGTCGATGAGCAACAGGCCGGCTTACTGACCTTGAAGTCAGAAATCAATGTGGCCATCTTGGACGTGTTGCGTGCCCATGCCATTGAGATTCCTTTCCCTCAGCGTGTTGTTCACACGCGCACCGTTTCGAGTGCATGACTGCCAGTGAATGCAAATCGATTGATTCAGTTTGAATCAGCTTGAATGCAAATGTGCGCGCAACACCTGTGCACACATTGACACCGCGGTATTGGCCTCTTGCATGATGCGGCCCATGGTAATGAAGCCATGAATTTGGCGCTCAAAGCAAACGTACTGCGTTGACACGCCCGCCTTGGACAAGGCGTCTGCATACATCAGTCCTTCGTCTCGCAAGGGGTCGTAGCCGGCCGTCAATACAAAGGCAGGTGGCAAGCCGGCATGACTCTCCGCCCATTGAGGCGAGGCACGCCAATCTTTGGCGTCGTTGCGATCGCGTAAATAATTGTCGGTGTAGTACGCAATGGAATCTTTGGTGAGCAAGTAGCCCTGGCCATTGGCATGGTATGAGGGCGTGTCTTGCCACATGATGGTGGCAGGGTAGATGAGCAGTTGAAAAGCGGGTTGAACAGGGTGGCTGCGCAACTGCAAGCAAGCGGCCGCTGTTAAGTTGCCACCTGCACTGTCACCACCAATGGCGATGCGCTTGGCATCGATACCCAAGTGGCCCGCATTTGCAACGGTCCATTCAAATGCCGCAACGCAGTCGTCAAAGGCGGCTGGAAACTTGTGCTCTGGGCCCATTCTGTAGTCCACAGAAACCACAACCACATTGGCCTGCAGACACAAGCTTCGGCACAACACATCGTGTGTGTCGAGGTCGCCAATGGTCCAACCACCGCCATGGAG
>CALPYQ020000215.1 GCA_943327965.2 Singulisphaera sp. GP187 | reverse complement strand
CGAGAAGTCATCTGCCGAAGGTCGCAAAACAATGAGCACCCCGGCAAGGCCCACCAAGATGGCCATCCACGTTTTGAAGTCCACCTTCTCTCCAAGAAAAATGCGCGCACCCAACACCACAAACAAAGGTGCAGCCTGCAAGATGGCAGTAGCCGATGAGATGGGCGTTAAAGCAAGGGCCAGTAGAAAGAACAAGCGACCAAAGAACTCAAAAATTGCTCTGAACAGCATGTGTCGGGTAAAGACTTGTGCCTGAAAGAGAGGGACTCTGACTCGCCTGGCCATGACGGCAAAGACGCAAAGACCGACAAAGCCAAACATCATTAACACCTGCCCCACCGGCACTTGTTTGGTTACGGTCTTCAGGAAGGCATCTTCAATGGCAAAGCCTGCCATTGAAGCAATCATCCAGGCAATGCCTGATAAGTTTTTTTGTCGGTTGTCAGCAGAAAGAGGCATGCTCAGTGCAAATTGCGCTTGCCCGATTCGCTGCTGAGGGCATCTAGCACAAACATAGGAATGTCGACATCAAACTTTTCACCATCCTCGGCCACGCAAAAATAACTGCCATGCATAGTCCCTGTAGCAGTTCTTAATCGCGTGCCACTGGTGTACTGAAATTTCTCGCCAGGTTGCAACAAGGGCTGGTACCCCACGACACCCAGGCCCTTAATTTTTTCGTGCATTCCGTTGGCATCGTTCACGCTCCAAGACCTAGAAATAACTTGCGCTGCAATATTGCCTGTGTTGGTAATGGTGATGCTGTAGGCAAATGTATAGAGATCGCCTGCAGGATCAGATTGCTCTGGCAGATACTGAGGGATGACTTCTACTTGGAGTTTGTAATTTGGCATGGTTTGATTTTGTACGAAAAACGAACTAAAGGAGACCAAAATTATGTTGTTTTCAGAGGCAGCGATCTGCTTCTTTGTCCTGTTAGTTTAAAGATGGCATTTGCAACAGCTGGGGCCAGCGGCGGCACCGCAGGTTCGCCCACACCTTCAGGGGCCTTGGTGCTGGGCACAATCCATGTTTCTACAACAGGCGATTGGGCCATGTTCACTAAGGGGTAATTGGTAAAGTTGTTTTGCTGAACCACGCCCTCTTGAATGTCAATTTGTCCATACAAGGCCGCCGTCAATGCAAAAATAACGGAGCTTTCAACTTGCTGCGCAACTGTTCCTGGATTGACCACGGTGCCGCAGTCGATGGCACATACAACGCGGTGCACACGCGGCTTGCCGTCTTGCATTGAAACCTCAGCCACTTGCGCCACGATAGAACCAAACGATTCGTGCAAAGCAACGCCATGCGCATGGCCTGCGGGTAGAGCGCTGCCCCACTTTGCTTTTTCTGTTGCCAACGTCAACACGGCCGCATATCGAGGCGCATTTTTGAGAAGAGCCATGCGAAATGCCACAGGGTCTTGCTTGGACTCAAAGGCCAGCTCGTCTATAAAGCTTTCAGAAAAGAAGGCATTGTGAGAGTGGCCCACCGAACGCCAAAAACCAATGGGCACGCCCATCTTGGTCGACACATGTGTCATGCGCTGATGCGCAAAGCCATAAGGCAAATCAAATAAACCTTCGGCTGTTGTTTTGTCGGGTGCGTCGATTGGGCCGGAAAGTGCCGGCAACACACGCGACATCCAACGTGGCGAAATGGCATCACCGGCCGATTTAATTTGCAAACTTTCAATTTGACCTTGACCATTCACAGCAGCGCTCAATTGCGCCACATGCATAGGACGGTAAAAGTCATGCGTCATGTCTTGTTCACGCGACCAAACCAGTTGCACTGGCGCACCCTCAGCAGCCATGGCCAGTTGCGTCGCTTGTACCACCACATCGACTTCCAAGCGCCGACCAAATCCACCGCCCAGTAAGGTGACATTGAGTTTGACTTTGTCTTTCGACAATCCCGCTACTTTGGCAGCTGCTGCGCGCGCCAAACCAGGCACTTGCGTAGGCGTCCAAATTTCTAATTGGCCGTCTTTGAATTGTGCGGTGCAATTCATGGGCTCCATGGTGGCGTGCGCCAAGTAAGGCGCCTTGTATTGCGCTTGGATAACGCGAGCAGCACCGGCTTCAGCTTTGGCAACATCACCTTGTTCATGAAACGTGAAGCCACTTTCAGTTTTGAGTTTGTCTTGAAGTTCAGACTCAATGCGCTTTGTATCGATAGCACCTTCTTTACGCTGCACCCATTGCGCTTTGACCTTTTGAGCGGCTTGATGGGCATGCCATGTTGATTTGGCAATGACGGCAAAGCCAGGCGCTGAACCTGCTGCACTGGCCAACTGAATGCATTTGACAACGCCAGGCATGGCCATGGCATCTTGCACATCGATGCTGCTAAGGCTGCCGCCCATTTGCGGCACTTGCACAATGCTGGCAAACAGCATGTTGGGCAAGCGAACATCCATGCCAAAGCCAGCTGTACCATTTGTTTTGGCGGGGACGTCAGCGCGCGGTGTGGCCTGCCCTATTACGCGCCAATCTTTGCGTTCTTTTAGAACAACGTTGGCGGGTGTTTGAGCAGCAGCACCTTTTGCCAACTCGCCGTAATGTGCTGACTTACCAGATGCGTGCGAGACCACGCCTTCTTTGACAGTCAATTCCTTGACAGAAACTTTCCACTGGTCTGCGGCCGACATCAGCAAACTGGCCTTGGCGGTAGCCGCAGCCATGCGCAAATTGTCCCAAGCATCTTTGACAGACGAAGAACCGCCGGTGGCATTCACACCCAACTCTCTCGCTACTTTGCTAACCATCCATTCGCCTGTTTTGACCATCATGGGTTTGTCAGTGCCTTCTGACTTCAGGGGATGAAACGGCAAGGTGCCAACAAACATGGCAACGTTGCCGTAAATGGCGTCGTGTCCAGCTTGCTCTAAACGAATGGCCTTCAAAGGAACATCCAGTTCCTCGGCCACCAACATGGTCAATGCGTTGTGAATGCCTTGCCCCATGTCGCTGCGGTGCATGGCCAGCACCACGCCGCCGTCTTTGGCAATTTTGATCCATCCATTCAATGCCACTTCACCTTCTGTGAGCAACATCTTGTCGGGTGTCCCCATGCGCGAACGCGGCGGCATGACGCCCCAACCCACTACCAGTGCGCCCGATAGGCCTAAGCCGCTAAGTAAGAGATTGCGACGTTTCATGCTTGTGCTCCTGCCGCACGGTGAATGGCTGCACGCACACGCTGGTAAGTACCGCATCTGCAAAGATTGGTCATGGCCTCGTCAATATCGGCATCGGTCGGCTTGGGTTTTCTAGCCAAGAGTGCAGCAGCAGCCATGAGCATGCCGCTTTGGCAGTAACCACATTGGGGCACTTGTTCGGCAATCCAAGCTTCTTGCAAAGGGTGAGGCTTTTCGGGTGTCCCCAATGATTCAATGGTTTTGATGTTGGCGCCAGCGACGCTGGACACTGGTGTAACGCATGAGCGAACTGGTTGACCGTCTTTGTGGACTGTGCATGCACCGCAGGCTGCAACACCGCAACCGAATTTGGTACCGGTAAGGTTCATTGAATCACGCAGGACCCACAGTAAGGGCATTTGGGGGTCGACCTCTAGGGTGACGATGTTTCCGTTGACTGTGAGGTTCATGGGACTTTTCTGAGTTTGAAAGCTAATGTTTGGAATACTGTGATGCTATCAGGTCGTCTGATTGTTTTCTTCATAATAGGGCGTTGAGCAGTTAGCCTATGAGGGCTTGCTCATACTGGAGCGTTGAGCAGTTAGCCTATTAGGGGCTTCCTCATACTGGGGTACCAGAAATCGTCAGCCCCTAATAGGCTAACTACTCAACTTTAGGCGTGCCAAAAACTTCTGAAAACAATTTCATGCCCCTTTTTCCATCAACGCGCAAAGAAGCCCTGACAAGAATTGAAGCCGTTCAGCCGGCTGAATACGCCCGTACTCGCAATGCGTTGAACGGGGCAGTGACGCAACTTTCGCCCTACATCACTCACGGCTTTGTCAGCCTGCCTGAAGTGTTGGCGGGTGTGCGTTCAAAACACGCAGTGACGCCACAAGACAAGCTTTTGTTTGAGCTGGGTTGGCGCGAGTACTATCGCCATGTTTGGCAGCACCGTGGCAACGGTATTTTCAAATCGCTGCATGAAGGCGTCATGCCAGAAGATGCTTATCTTCAAGAAATTCCAAACGATATTCTGCATGCCTGCACAGGGGTTGCTGCTGTCGATATGGCAGTGAAAACTTTGTATGCCACCGG
>CALPYQ020000214.1 GCA_943327965.2 Singulisphaera sp. GP187 | reverse complement strand
GGCCTGCTGCCAGCTGTCGATGTGCGCCACAGTACCAACCAAACACCCGTGGTGCCCGCTGCCCGCACACGCTATTTGGCAGAAATTACGGACACCGTTCGCGGCTACAAAAAACAAGCGCGCGCGCAAGCCAAATTGGCGCGTGAAATTCAACAACTGCGGGCAGCTGCGGTCATGTTGGAAGTGGACAAACCAGGTCGTGCCAAAGCTTCAGAAGCCGCCATTGACTTGGCTGCACGGCGCGAAGAAACGCAAGACCCCGGTGCCAAGAAACTCTTGGCCCAATGGCCCGAGATGCAAAAGGCCTACGCCGGCGATGAGTACGTGGTCAAAATTCGCGACAAAGAAATTCGCACAGCCCTCACATCCAAAACATTGTCGGGCACCACCATTCGCAAAGTATCATTGCCCACCTACGAAGACCATGGCGAAATATTGAAATGGCTCATGCTGGACAACGTGCCCGGCAGCTTCCCCTACACCGCGGGCACCTTTGCATTCAAACGCGAAGGCGAGGACCCCACTCGCATGTTTGCGGGTGAAGGCGATGCGTTCAGAACCAACACCCGTTTCAAACTGCTTAGCGAAGGCATGCCCGCCAAGCGTTTGTCCACCGCATTTGACTCTGTCACTTTGTACGGCAACGACCCCGATCCCCGTCCAGACATCTACGGCAAAGTAGGCAACTCAGGCGTGAGCATTGCCACCTTGGACGACATGAAAGTGCTCTACGGTGGTTTCGATTTGTGCAATCCCAGCACCAGTGTGTCCATGACCATCAACGGTCCCGCGCCCTCCATCTTGGCCATGTTCATGAACACCGCCATCGATCAAAACTTGGACAAATTCAAAGCGGACAACGGCCGCGAACCAACCGAAACCGAAGCCGCCAAAATTCGCGAATGGGTCTTGGCCAATGTGCGCGGTACGGTGCAAGCCGACATTCTGAAAGAAGATCAAGGTCAGAACACCTGCATCTTCAGCACCGAGTTCAGCCTCAAAGTAATGGGCGACATTGCGCAGTACTTTGTTCACAACGATGTGCGCAACTTCTACTCGGTGTCCATCAGCGGCTACCACATTGCCGAAGCGGGTGCCAACCCCATCAGCCAATTGGCCTTTACCTTGTCCAATGGCTTTACCTTTGTGGAAGCCTACTTGGCGCGCGGCATGCACATCGACGATTTCGCGCCCAACCTGAGTTTCTTCTTCAGCAACGGCATGGACCCCGAGTACACCGTGCTAGGCCGTGTGGCACGCCGCATTTGGGCTGTGGCCATGAAGAACAAATACGGTGCCAACGAACGCAGCCAGAAGTTGAAGTACCACATTCAAACTTCCGGACGTTCTTTGCACGCACAAGAAATTCAGTTCAACGACATTCGCACCACGCTGCAAGCGCTGATTGCCATTTACGACAACTGCAATTCTTTGCACACCAATGCGTTTGACGAAGCCATCACCACGCCCACCGAAGACAGCGTGCGCCGTGCCATGGCCATTCAACTCATCATCAACCGCGAGTGGGGACTGGCCAAGAACGAAAACCCCAACCAAGGTGCCTTCATCATTGAAGAACTCACCGAGTTGGTAGAAGAAGCCGTGCTGACTGAGTTTGAAAAAATTGCAGACCGCGGCGGTGTGTTGGGCGCCATGGAAACTGGCTACCAGCGCGGCAAGATTCAAGACGAGTCCATGCACTACGAGATGCTCAAGCACACTGGCGAGTACCCCATCATTGGTGTCAACACTTTCCGCAACCCCAAAGGCGACGAAGTGCTGGAGAAGCTCGAGTTGGCACGTTCTACGGAAGACGAAAAGAAATCTCAACTGGATCGTTTGCACGCCTTCCACGCCAAACACGCCAAAGAGTCGCCCGCCATGTTGTCACGTCTGCAGCAAGCGGTCATTCACAACGAAAACGTGTTTGAAGTGCTCATGGCGGCAGTTCGTGTTTGCTCACTGGGCCAAATTACCAATGCCTTGTTTGAGGTGGGCGGTCAATATCGACGTAACATGTAAGCATGAACATTCTTTTCATTGTTGACCCCCTCGCCTCCTTCAACACCAAGAAGGACACCAGCTTTGCCATGATGCGCGAAGCGCAAAAGCGTGGCCACAAAGTGAGCGCCTGCGAAGTACCGCACATTCAATGGCAACGCGGCGAGTGCGTCAAAGCAGAAGTGCAAGACCTGCACTTGACGGGTGATGCGCACCATTGGTTCGACGTCATTGCAACCCGCCAGGCTTGGCTCAAAGACTTTGACGCTGTTTTGATGCGCAAAGACCCGCCCTTCGATTCGGAGTTTTTCTACGCCACCCACATGCTCAGCCAAGCAGAGCGGGAAGGTGCCAAGGTGTTCAACAAACCTGAGGCCTTGCGCAATCACCCCGAAAAACTGGCCATCATGGAATTCCCCCAATTCATTGGTCCCACTTTGGTCACGCGTTCGGCCAACGCCATCAAAGCTTTTCATGCTGAGCACAAAGACATCATCCTGAAGCCACTCGACGGCATGGGTGGCATGGGCATTTTCCGCGTGGGTGCCGATGGCATGAACTTAGGGTCCATCATCGAAACCTTGAATCTGGATGGCGCACAGTCGGTCATGGTGCAAAAGTTTTTGCCCGCCATTTCGCAGGGCGACAAACGCGTGCTCATCATTGGCGGCAAGCCCGTGCCCTATTGCTTGGCGCGCATTCCGCAGGGTGGCGAAGTACGCGGCAATTTGGCTGCGGGCGGCAAGGGTGTGGCGCAGGCTTTGAACGACAACGACCGGGCCATTGCAGAAAGCGTCGGCGCCGTCTTAGCGCCACGTGGTTTGCTTTTAATTGGCTTGGATGTCATTGGAACCAACGTGACCGAAATCAACGTCACCAGCCCAACCTGCTTTCAAGAAATATTCGACCAAACGGGCTGTGATGTGGCGGCCATCTTCATCGATGCGCTTGAGGCTGCCGTTCAAGCAGCTTAAGAACGCACGGCGCCTTCCAACAAAACCCCGTCTCTGAAAACCATCACCTGGCCAGGCACAAAAGCTGTCCATGGTTCGTCCAAGGTAAGCGGCGCTGTGACCACCACCGCAACGCGGTCTGTTGGATTGGTTTGCTCTGCAAAGTTGACTTGCACGTCTTCGTCTTTTAAGGTGGCCGTTTTGAAGGGGTACTTGCGCAGCACATAGTGCAAGTCCGTTGTGGCGTGTGCCCACAATGCTTGTCCGTTCGACAGCAAAAAATTAAACGTCCCGTGCTTTGAAATTTGCGGCACCAACTCACGCAAGGTGAGCGTCAATTCCTCAACACTGGGAACCGATGCATGCGATTTTGACAACTCTTGCATGATCCAACAAAACGCGCGCTCACTGTCGGTTTGACCCACCGGCTGAAAGTGCCCATGCAAGCGAGGCTGAAAATTTTCCAAATTGCCGTTGTGTGCAAAGACCCAATAACGGCCCCATAACTCACGCACAAAGGGATGGCAGTTTTCAAGCGCCACCTCACCCTGCGTTGCCTTGCGAATGTGCGCAATGACGTTTTGACTTTTGATGGGATAGCGCCTGATTAATTCGGCCACAGGCGAGCGACTGGCCTCTTGGTGGTCCACAAAATGCCGGACACCCACCCCCTCAAAAAAGGCAATGCCCCAACCATCTGAATGATGGTCAGTGACACCGCCCCTTTGTGAGAAGCCACTGAAACTGAACGTGGCGTCGGTGGGCGTGTTGCAATTCATGCCCAAGAGTTGGCACATGTCTTTAGGCCGCGGCCTTGACCTTCAAACGCCAGGCATGCAACAAAGGCTCGGTGTAACCGCTGGGTTGCTCTTTGCCTTTGAAGACCAAGTCGCAAGCCGCTTGATACGCCTTGGAAGTTTTGAAGTTGCCCGCCATCTTTTGGTACAAAGGATCACCTGCATTTTGTTGGTCCACCACAGCCGCCATGCGCTCCAGGGTGGCCTTTACTTGAGCTTCGGTCACCACGCCATGCGCCAGCCAGTTGGCAATGTGCTGACTGCTGATGCGCAAAGTTGCGCGGTCTTCCATCAGGCCCACGCCATGAATATCGGGCACCTTGGAACAACCCACGCCTTGGTCAACCCAACGCACCACATAGCCCAAGATACCTTGGGCGTTGTTGTCGAGTTCGTTTTGCTTGTCTTGTGCAGTCCACTCAGCAGCTTGCGCTTGCGTGACCACAGGGAACTGCAACAACTTGTTCAAAGTTTCTTCGCGCAGGTCTTTGGCACTGTGCTTGGCAATGGTTTT
>CALPYQ020000213.1 GCA_943327965.2 Singulisphaera sp. GP187 | reverse complement strand
TTAAAAACGGCTTGGCCGATTTGTCTTACACCGTGCATGGCTACACGCCAGGCCGTTTTGTCCACACTCAAATGACCGAATTGCCTTTCTTGGGCAACAGTGCAGAGTCTATCTCTGTGGCTTTAAGCCGCGTCAGTTCCAAGTACCCCGAATTTGCCGCTGAGCACCAAGGTGTGAAAGTTATCTCTTTGTTCTCACATGGTCCTGGCATTGTGTTCAACGTGAAGCGCCCCATCACCAAAGTAGAAGACTTGACGGGCCTTAAGTTCCGCGTTGGCGGTGGCATGGTCAACGACATGTCTAAGACATTGAACATGAATGTGACTCTGAAGCCAGCCCCTGATTCTTATGAATTGTTGGCCTCTGGCGTGATGGATGGCACCTTGTTCCCCGCTGAATCGACTGAGTCTTTCAGAATCGACAAGATCATCAAGCATGCAACCACATTCCCAGGTGGCTTGTACAACACCAGCTTTGTTTTCATGATGAACCAAGCCAAGTACGACAAGCTTTCAGCAGAAGACAAAAAAGCAGTTGATGCCATCTCTGGCGAAACCGCTGCTCGCATTTTTGGTCGCGGCTGGGACAAGGTTGACCGCCGTGCTTATGGCCTGATGCAAGCCAACAACGTATTGGTTACCAAAGCCGATGCCAAATTTGTAGCAGATGTCAAATCAAAAACTCAGCCTTTGGAACAAAACTGGATTGCAGCTTCGAAAGCCAAGGGCTTGAAAGACCCCGCTAAAGTTTTGGCTGAATTCCGCGCTGAAATTGCCAAGCTCGAAAAATAATTGAAGGCAAACGCATTTCTGCGTTTGTCATTCAACCGCAAGCGGTACCTGTCAAAATTGAGGGGTACCGCTTTTTTTGATGCATTGGAATTCTTTTTGTGAACAAATTTCTTGACAGGCTTTGCAGCCTGATTTCTGGACTGGCCTTGTTTGGCATCATGGTGCTGACCTTTCTGGACGTTTCTGGCCGCAAGTTTCTGAGTCACTCCATCACGGGCTCATTAGAGTTAACTGAGTTGTTAATGGTGGTGGTTATCTTTGGCGCGCTTCCCCTGGTTTCACGCAAAGGCGAGCATGTGTTGTTTGATTCACTCGACGGATTCTGGCCAGCCTCGTTTGTGAAATTCCAAAAGTCCTTGGTCAATTTATTTTGCAGCATTGCGCTACTGGCGCTGGGTTGGCTCATGATTTCGACAGGCATCGACTTTGCCGCCTATGGCGAAACCACGGCACAACTCAAAATTTCTAAAGCGCCCTTCATCATGGGCATGGGCTTCATGTGTGCACTGGCAGGCATCGTTCACCTCATTTTGGTTTTTAATCCCTTGGGCGAAGACGAAGAATCAGAAGGAGGTGTTCTGTGACCGAAGCTCTCCTTGGTTTTGTTGCCATTTTTGCCTTGGCGCTCTTGCGCATGCCTTTGGCTTTTTCGATGGGCCTTGTCGGCGTAATTGGCATTGGCCTTACGCGGGGCTGGATGCCAGCGCTGGCCAGTACTGCTCAGGTTGTCCAAGAAACCGGCTTTGCCTACACCTTGTCGGTCATTCCACTCTTCATTTTGATGGGTAACTTTGTGGCTCGAGCTGGTTTGGCACATGAGTTGTTCCATGCCGCCTACACCTTCATTGGCCATCGAAAAGGTGGCTTGGCACATGCCACCATTGCCGCGTGTGCAGGTTTTGGTGCCATTTGCGGCTCCTCCATTGCCACCGCAGCCACCATGAGCAAAGTGGCTTACCCCTCCATGAAAAAGTTGGGTTACAGCGATGCTTTGTCGACAGGTGTCATTGCGTCAGGCGGCACATTGGGCATCATGATCCCACCATCCACCATCATGGTCATTTACGGCATCGTGACAGAAACCCACATTGGCAAATTGTTTGCCGCTGGTGTGTTGCCTGGCATCTTGACAGCCATGCTACTGATGTTGGCCGTTGTCATGATGACGCTGCGCGATCCAGAGCACGCACCTGCAGGTGAAAAATTCACATGGAAGCAACGGCTAGAAGCTTTGCGCGGCATCTGGGGCGTCTTGTTGTTGGTCATTGTGGTGTTAGGCGGCATTTACGGCGGCGTCTTCACAGCCACTGAAGGCGCTGGCATGGGCGCTGCAGGTGCATTCTTATTTGCATGGGCACGCAAAGCACTGACATGGGAATCACTCATCGGTATTTTGGTGGAGTCTGCACGTACCACTGCCATGCTGTTCACATTGTTGATTGCAGCCACCGTGTTTGCCAACTTTGTGAACTTCACAACCATGCCTGGCGACTTGAAAGAATGGATCACCCATTTGGGTCTTTCACCCGTGATGGTGGTGGGCGCCATGATGGTGATTTACATCATTTTGGGCACCGTCATGGAAGAGTTAACCATGGTCTTGTTGACCATTCCCCTCTTCTTTCCCATTGTGGTTCAACTTGGTTTTGACCCAGTTTGGTTTGGTGTTTTGATTGTCATGGTGATTCAAATTGGTCTCATTTCACCGCCAGTTGGCATGAACTTGTTTGTGCTGAACACACTTCTGCCTAAAGTGGGTCTGGGCACTATCTTTAGAGGCTGCTGGCCCTTTGTGGTCATGCAGGTTGTAACCTTGGCCATCTTGTTGTTCTTTCCTTCCATCAGCTTGTATTTACCTTCGCTAATGACATCCTAAGGATCATCACTTGAATTAGCAGGTCAGCGCCTTACGCAACACAACAACCATGAAGCCACTGATCCAACTGCTCGCATCGAACGGCGCTTTGCGCAGCGGATCAGGTCTATTGACTGGCGTTGTTGCACTGGTCCTTGCTGTGCTCAGCGTTTTGTCTGTTCTGGCCTTTCACTTTCCGGAATACCTGACCACACCAGAGGTCAGGCGGCGCTTAGATATTGATTTATTGAGGCGCATTCTTCTTGCCGCCTTGGTCATTGCCGGGACATTCTCTGTTTTGAATTTTGTGCGCGGCCATCGACGTTGGTTAGCCTCTGTCAGCTTTTCTCTTGTCCTGCTAGCGGTGGTACTGGGTGGTCACAACGTTTACGTCGATCCAAACTTTCCAGACAATACGCCCTACATTGGACTCGACTGGTTTGTGCTCGATCTGTTAGCTTCGTCACTGCTGTTTATTTTCATTGAGAAACTTCGACCTCTAAGGCCAGAGCAGCCGGTGTTCAGACCAGAATGGCAAACCGATTTAGCGCACTTTGCGCTCATCCACTTGTTGGTTGGATTGCTGATGGCCATTGTCAATTCAACTGCGCATGGCGCACTTGGTATTTTGGGATTTCAGCCTTGGCATGCGTTGATTGGGCAATTGGGGTGGGCTATTGCGCTGCCGCTGTGTATCCTGGTCGCTGATTTAGTCCAGTACGCCATTCATCGAAGTTTTCATGAGATTCCTGCCTTGTGGCGATTCCATGCAATTCACCACAGTGCCAAAACCATGGATTGGCTGGCTGGCTCTCGCTTGCACCTGATAGAAGTTGTGATAACTCGATCGCTGGTTCTGGCTGCACTGCTCTTGGCTGGTTTTTCAAAGGGTGTGATCGATGCGTACATTCTGATTGTGGGCTTCCATGCGGTGCTCAACCACTCCAATGTCAATCTGAATTTAGGTCCCTTGCGACACCTCATTGTGACGCCCGCTTATCACCACTGGCACCATGCCAGCGAAGCAATTGCATTGGACCGCAACTATGCGGCGCACCTGCCCATCATCGATCGTTTACTGGGAACTCAATGCAAGCCCGAGACGCCTTGGCCTACCCATTACGGCGTTGTCAAAGATGATGTTCCGCAAGGTTTCTGGGCACAGTGCAGGCATCCATTCCGCTAAACTCTTGTCACCTGTCTTCAACCCCTTGATTGGAAAGATTGCGCCATGTTGGATCCACAAGCTCAAGCGCTGATGCAACTCATGATTGACAAGGGTGTGCCGCCAGTGAACACCCTCACGCCAATAGAAGCACGCGAGTCTTACCGCTCAAGGCGTACCTTCACGCAACCCGATGCCCCTGAAGTCTTCAAACTAGAGGACAAACTTATTGCATACAACGGGGTGAATATTCCAGTCAGGGTTTATCACCCTTTTTCTGCACAAACACACAGCGCGCTTCCTGCTTTGGTCTATCTCCATGGCGGTGGTTGGACCATTGGCGACCTCGACACACACGATGTGTTGTGCCGAAGCTTGTGTCTGCAGGCCAATGTGGTTGTGGTTTCTGTGGACTACAGAATGGGCCCAGAGCACAAGTTTCCAGCCGCCTTTGACGACTGCGT
>CALPYQ020000212.1 GCA_943327965.2 Singulisphaera sp. GP187 | reverse complement strand
GACCCACATAAACGGTAACACCCAAAGATTTGTCACGATTGCGCTCTACCGTCTCTAGCTCGCCCTTGCGAACACTGACACTCAACCCACAACCTTCAGAAGCTTCTGCACCTGCGTCGGTTGCGCCAATCTTTTTGGCGTGTTTCAGGGCAGAATCAACCAATCCCTCAAAATAGTTTCGGCTGTAGCTAAAACCATCGTTTGCCTGTGCGTTCAATGCTTGCTTGGATGCCTTGGTTTTTTTTGTCATGGGGGTCGGATTCTTCAAAACGGTCATTTCATACAATTCTAGGTGACGGCTATGATACTTGCCGTCCCGCAATAAGGCTTCAGCGCTCACATGTCCCGTAAATTCAAAAAAGGTTATTTCGTTCAAGGTCAATTTGTTGCCGAAGGCAGCGAGCTTGATCTTGAGCTTAAACGCGAACTCAAGGGTGGCAGCGATGAGCCCAGCCGCACCGAGCTAAAGCGTGAAAGCGACGAGCTGCAAAAGCTAGGGGAAAGTCTACTCACCCTCAGAGCCGATTTGATGGCCAAAGTCGACTTGCCCGAAAAATTGGTTGAAGCAGTGGCTGAAGCCAAACGCATCACCAATTTTGAAGGCAAACGTCGTCAAATGCAGTTCATTGGCAAGCTCATGCGAAAACTGGACGAAGATGCCGTTGAAGGCGTGCGCGCGGCGCTGCTCGAGCAAAGCCAGGGTTCAGCGCAAGAAACTTTGCAACTTCATTTGGCAGAACAGTGGCGCGATCGACTTATTAAAGAAGACGATGCATGTGGTGAATGGCTGAAAAGCTTTCCAAACACCGACAGCCAACAGTTGCGCGCCCTCATTCGGCAAGCACGCAAAGACGCACCTGCTGTGTCAGCTAGCACCGTTTCACAAGGTTTAGCACCCCGACAAAGCCGCGCTTACCGTGAAATTTTTCAAATGGTTCGTACCGAGCTCAGCAACGTGCAGGGCGATGCTACCGACAGCGACCCACTCGGTGAAGAAAACTGAGTTCCACCCCAACACACAAGCACCACCATGTCATCGCTTCACGATCTCGTCAAAATAGGCATCGTCTCCATCAGTGACCGCGCCAGCACTGGCGTCTATGAAGACAAGGGCCTACCCGCCCTTCAAACATGGTTAAACAGTGCTTTGAAAAACCCGCTGCAATTTGAATCGCGACTTATTCCAGACGAGAAAGAACGCATCAGCAACACCTTGGTTGAACTGGTTGATGCAGGTTGCAGTTTGGTACTGACCACTGGCGGCACCGGGCCTGCTATTCGAGACGTGACACCAGAGGCCACACTGGCCATTGCCGACAAAGAAATGCCTGGCTTTGGTGAGCAAATGCGCCAAATCAGTTTGAAATTTGTGCCAACTGCCATTTTGTCGCGGCAAGTAGCTGTAATTCGGGGGCAAAGCTTGATCATCAATTTGCCAGGTCAACCCAAGTCCATTGCCGAAACCCTGGAGGGATTGAAAGACAGTCAGGGCCAGAGCGTGGTGCACGGCATTTTTGCGGCCGTTCCTTATTGCATCGATTTGATTGGCGGACCCTACCTTGAAACCCAGGACGAAGTTTGCAAGGCTTTTAGACCCAAGTCAGCCATCCGACCACCAAAGGTCTAAAGCTTTATTTGCCCACCAGCTGATTCAATTTTTCAGCTTCAAAAGTTTCATGCCTTGCCGCATCGCCGGGCATTTGAATGCCATGTGATTTGCCTTGGTTCTCGTTCATTTTTTCAAGGGCTTGCCATAGCATGGCAATTTGATGCTCTTGGTTGGCTGCGTTGTCAATCAAACCGCGCATGGCTTGTGACAAGGGGTCGTCGTTTTGCGTCACGCCATAAGCAGAAAACCCCATTTTTGATGCAGTGGCTTCGCGCTGAACATCGGCCTCTTCTTGAATGATTCGTGCAGGGTTTCCTACTGCGGTGGCGCCTGCAGGGACCGGCTTGGTGACAACAGCGTTAGATCCCACTTTGGCGCCATCACCGACAACAAATCCACCCAAGATTTTGGCACCCGCACCAATCACCACATCCTTGCCCAAGGTGGGGTGTCGTTTCTCTCCTTTGTAAAGAGATGTGCCGCCCAAAGTGACGCCGTGATAGATGGTGCAACCGTCGCCAATTTCGGCCGTTTCGCCAATAACAATGCCCATGCCATGGTCAAAAAATACACGCTCGCCCAACTTGGCGCCAGGGTGAATTTCAATGCCTGTCACCCAACGTGAAAAATTGGAAATGAAGCGGCCCAACCATTTGAAGTCTGCACGCCAGCAGGCATTGGCCCAACGGTGCAAGACAACCGCATGCAAACCGGGATAACAAGTTAAAACCTCCCAAGCTGTGCGCGCAGCGGGATCGCGATCAAGAATGCATTGAATGTCAGAGTGAAGGCGTGTCAACATAAGTCAATTGATTATTGGTCAAGTCTACCTTTTTGCCTGTGCTGTTTCGATCATGGCTTTAGCAACACCTCTCAAAATATGGATTTCTTCGGGTGTCAAATTGGCGCGATTGAACATCTGATTCAAGCGAGGCATGAGTTTTTTGGGTGCTTCAGGGTCCAAAAAGCCAATCTCAATTAAGGCCTTTTCCAAGTGCCCTAACAGGCCCGCAACTTGCGCGGCATCGGCCAATTCAGGCGCAGGAACGGGCGAAGCAACAGAAAATCCGCCCAAGGCCAAGCGCCACTCGTAAGCCACCAATTGAAGAGCGGCCGCCAAATTCAAAGAACCAAATTGTGGGTTGGTGGGAATCGACAAGGCCACATGGCATTTGTAGACATCCTCATTTTTCATGCCGAAGCGTTCTGACCCAAACAAGAAGGCAATCGATGAAATGGTCTCGGTAGGTTTTAAATTCTCTGAAGCTACCTGCCTTTGTGATCGGCCCAACAATAGGTCAAAGTGTTCCCGCGGCGAGCGCGTTGGCGGACCAAAATCACGGGGTGTCATGGCCGTGGCACACAGATGCGAGATGCCCTCAAACGCCTCCTCCAAGCTGTCCACTATGCGCGTTTTGTCCAGCACATCGTTGGCGCCACTGGCCCTTTGAATGGTCTCTTCTTTGCGCAACACATTGGCATAGCGGGGCGCCACCAAGACCATTTCATCAAATCCCATGACTTTTAAAGCACGGGCCGCTGCCCCCACATTGCCGGGGTGACTGGTTTCAATCAAGATAAATCGGGTTCGCATAGGCGACATTGTCACAGACCCTGTCGCCTCAAAATGACCAAAAACCAGTCCAATCGGCACTGAGCCCTCTAATTTCATGGGAAAATGCGCCATTCGCCTCTGTCATCGCACGGAGGACCTTCGTTTTTGCTCTTAAAAATTCATGTCGACCAATCTCCACCCCATGCTCAACGTAGCCGTTAAGGCTGCACGCGCCGCAGGCGCCATCATCAACCGCGCTGCCCTGGACGTGGAGGCTGTTCGAATTTCGCAAAAGCAAGTCAATGACTTCGTCACCGAAGTTGACTTGGCCAGCGAAAACGCCATCATCGAAACCCTGCTGACAGCCTACCCGCACCACGGCATCCTGGCCGAAGAGTCTGGCAAAACACACGGCAACCCCGATGCCGACCACGTTTGGATCATCGACCCTCTCGATGGCACCACCAACTTCATTCACGGCTTTCCGGTTTATTGCGTCAGCATTGCACTTGCCGTCAATGGCAAGATAGAGCAAGCCGTGGTCTACGACCCTTCTCGCAACGATTTGTTCACGGCCACCAAAGGTCGCGGCGCTTACATGAACGACCGCCGCCTGCGTACCAGCAAGCGCACACAGATGCACGAGTGCCTTATTTCTACAGGCTTCCCATTCCGCCCCGGCGACAACTTCAATCAGTACCTGCGCATGATGGGCGATGTGATGCAACGCACGGCCGGCCTGCGCCGTCCCGGTGCTGCAGCTTTGGACTTGGCCTATGTGGCAGCTGGATTTACCGATGCTTTCTTTGAAACGGGCCTACAGCCTTGGGATGTGGCCGCAGGATCTTTGCTGGTCACTGAGGCCGGTGGCCTGGTGGGCAACTTCACAGGCGAAGCCGATTTCTTGGAACAAAAAGAATGCTTGGCTGGAACGCCCAAAATTTACGGCCAACTGGTTCCAATCCTTAGCAAGTACAGCAAGTTTGCCAGCGCCGGCGAAAAAGCGGCTGTGCGCGCCGCAGATGCCAAGGACGCAGCTGCAGCCCCAGACTCAACGGACAGCCCCATCTAAGCCATGACTGACGCGCTCGACTTGAGTGCCCACACGCCCATGATGCAG
>CALPYQ020000211.1 GCA_943327965.2 Singulisphaera sp. GP187 | reverse complement strand
TCTCGCACGGACGTCCGCAAGATTTGCGGTGGCGCCGTTCATGGTTAAAAAACATCAACCATCAAACGGTGCTCGGTGCTGTTTGAAGAGAGTGGGCATGACCAGTGGTCATGGGGCCATCTTTTCCAGTCGAGTGACTCTTATCAGTGAGTCAAAGGCATGAAGGGTGATGCACAAGGGCTGCGGCACGAGGCCTGTTTGCAGCACAGCCGGCGATTATGGCACAGTTTTTTGAATTTGTGCGGGTTTTCCCTGAAATGAATTCAAAGATGCTCAGAGCTTGATGAAATGCTCTCTGTAATGCGCCAATTCTTCAATGGATTCGTGCACGTCTGCTAGGGCGGTGTGCTTCTGTTGTTTCTTGAAGCTGTTGAAAACCTCTGGCTTCCATCGCTTGGAGAGTTCTTTGAGGGTGCTGACATCCAAATTGCGGTAGTGCAAATAGGCTTCCAATTTAGGCATGAACTTGACCAAAAACCTGCGGTCTTGGCTAATGGTATTTCCGCACAGGGGTGAATTATTTTTTGAGACGTACTTTTTGATGAAAGCCAAAATTTGCGCTTCCGCATCTTCCTCTGTCATGGTGGCAGCTTTGACCTTGTCGATCAGGCCGCTGCGTCCGTGCGTGCCTTTGTTCCAAGCATCCATTTTGTTCAACAGCTCGTCGCTTTGGTGAATGACACAGACAGGTCCTTCAACACGCGGACTGAGGTTGGGGCCGGTGACGACCACAGCGATCTCTAGGAGACGCTCTTTTTCGGGGTCTAAGCCGGTCATTTCGCAGTCAATCCAAACCAAATTGTCGTCTGACTTTAAAAGTGTGACTTCAGGGGTGTCCGATGCAAGGGGGGCGTGAGTGTTCGCTGTCATTTCAAAATATGGCTTTTCGTGAAGGCTCTGATTGTCGCTGATGTCAGCTGATCTACACTTCGGGCTATGAATCCAACTTTGACCCTGACTTTTTTGTTGGTGGGCGCGCTGCTGACCAATGTTTTACTGAAGATTTGGCTCAACGCCAGGCAAGTGCGGCATGTGGCCCAGCATCGGGCCCAAGTGCCTGATGCTTTTGTGAGCCAAATTTCTTTGGCGGATCACCAAAAGGCGGCTGATTACACCTTGGCCAAAGCCAAAGTGGCACAGATTGATATCCTGATTGACGCCGCTGTTTTGGTGGGTTGGACTTTGATGGGTGGCTTGAGCGCTTTGAACGCCGTTGTGTTGGAGTTCATGGCACCAGGACTTTGGCAGCAAGTGGTTCTGGTTTTAGCCTTCAGTTTGGTGGGCGGCCTGATCGATTTGCCCATGTCGCTTTATCAAACTTTTGTGTTGGAACAAAAGTTTGGTTTCAACAAAATGACTTGGAAATTGTGGCTAAGTGACTCTCTAAAGGGTCTGCTGTTAGGACTTGTATTGGGCGTGCCCCTGATTGCCATGGTGTTGTGGCTCATGCAAGCAGGTGGTGTTTATTGGTGGATCTGGACTTGGTGCGCCTTGGTATTTTGGCAGCTGTTTTTAATGGCCATTGCGCCCAATGTCATCATGCCGCTCTTCAATCAATTCACGCCACTTGAGGATGAGTCTTTAAAAGACAGAGTGAATGCGCTCATGCAACGCGCCGGCTTCACTGCCAAAGGTTTTTTTGTCATGGATGGCAGTAAAAGATCAGCCCATTCCAACGCATTCTTCACGGGTTTTGGTTCGAGTAAACGGGTGGTTTTTTTCGACACCTTGCTTCAACAGCTGACACCTTCTGAGATGGAAGCGGTATTGGCCCATGAGTTGGGTCATTTCAAACACCGTCATATTGTCAAAATGATTGCCAGTAGCTTCGTCATCACTTTTTTAGGGTTGGCTTTGCTTGGCTTTGCATCGCAGCAAATTTGGTTTTACACCGGTTTGGGTGTGATGCCAAATTTAACGGGCGGTAATGAGGCCATGGCCTTGCTGTTGTTCATGCTGGTGGTGCCTGTGTTTACCTTTCTGTTTGCGCCCATTTCTTCTTGGCGTTCAAGGGTTCAAGAATATGAAGCGGATGCCTATGCCGTTTCGCAAACGCCAGTTGCAGATTTAAGCTCAGCACTTCTCAAGTTGTACCAAGACAATGCGTCCACACTCACGCCCGACCCTTTGTATGTGAAGTTTTATTACTCACACCCCCCCGCTAGTTTGCGATTAGCCCGCATGCAAAATGCGTAAGTTAAATCAGCGCACGCACACCAAAACCAAGGCTGCTCAAGCTTTGGTCGCTTCAAACCAGGAGGCCATGAAGACGGGTTTGGTCGTTGCCACGCATGGCCGCCATTGTGTGGTGGAGTTGGACGATGGCACTCGGATCATCTGTCATCCGCGAGGCAAAAAAAGTCAGTCCGTTGTAGGCGATTGGGTTCGGTGGCAGGAGGCTGCAGACGAGGGCACCATAGAAAGCGTGTTTGATAGAAAAAATCTTTTTTATCGGCGCGACGAGGTTCGAACCAAATCGTTTGCAGCCAACTTAGACCAAGTCTTGATTTTGTTAGCGGCAGAGCCAGAATTTTCTGAAACACAATTGTCGCGTGCCTTAATTGCAGCGGAAGCTGAACACATCAAGCCATTGATTGTTTTAAACAAAAGTGATTTGGGACAAGCGTTTGATCAAGCTTGGCAGCGTTTGGCTGCCTATCGTCACATGAACTACACGGTGTTGCCGCTTGAGTTGAAAAGTCCTATCGAATCCAACGAAAGCTTGAAGGTATTACTCTCTGCCATGCAAGAGAAGACCACTTTGATTTTGGGGCCCTCAGGAGCAGGTAAGAGTACCTTGGTCAATGCATTGGTGCCCAATGCGCGCGTCTTAACGGGTGAGATTTCGCAGGCCCTAAATTCAGGCAAGCACACCACCACCAGTACCGCACTTTATTGGGTGGGCGATCGACCTGACTCAGTTGCGGTGGGCCATAAAGGTACGGCTATTATTGATTCACCAGGCTTCCAAGAGTTTGGTTTGCAACATATTCCGCAAAATCAATTGGCAACTTGCATGCCCGATTTGAAACAGCACGTTCAAGATTGCAAGTTCTACAACTGCACGCATTTGCACGAGCCAGGGTGCGGTGTTTTGTCGGCGCTGCAAAAAGATGAGTCAATCGATTTGTTGGCGACTCAAGTGAGTGTGAGGCGTCATCGAATTTATGCGCAGCTGTTTGAAGAGCTTGGCCAGCAGCGCTGGTGAATTAGCCCAGTAGGTTGGCCAAAGACAAAAGTGCTACCAGCACCAACCACATCACCACAGTTCGCCAAACTAGGCCCACTACTTGTGCAAAATGTGCAATTTCAGGGGTGCGTCCTGGTGTGCTGCTGCTTCCTGGCGCATCGGGTTGAAGAGATGCGCCACCTAATTGAACATTGATTGCGCCGGCTGTCGCCGCCAAAATGACACCGTCATTGTCATCAGGGAATTTCTCAGCATGGTGTCGCCATCCATCCATGGCATCTTCAAAACTGCCCATGATGGCAAAGCCCATGGCGGTGGCCCTGGCCGGCATCCAATCAATGGCATGCCAAGTTTCTTTGGCGCGGCAGCGCAATGACTCGCTAACCAATGCAGGTTCGGCTGATTCTTTAGAGGCCTGAAGGGCTGAGTTGTCGGTGGATGAGGTCCAGTATCTGTTGGCAAATTCGGACACGCGGTAAACCACAGCGCCAACGGGCCCAAGGCCGATGACAGATAAAAGTGCATAACTGAAGAAAACACCAAAGACATGTCGATGTGCAGACAAAATGGAATGTTCAATGACGTGACGAACAATTTCGGTGCGGGGTAAATCATTCACTTCGACTTGTTGCCATTCGGCCAGTAGTTTTCGGGCCAATACTTCATCACCGTCGTTGAGGGCATCGCGGATGCCTGTGAAGTGATGGCTAAATTGGCGGAACCCCAGTGTGATGTAGAGCAACGCTACATTCCAAGCGACGGCAAAAAGCCAGCCCAGTGTGTATGCCAAGATCCAATGAATGAGCACTGCCAGGCCTGCGGGAACGCCGACAAGCAAACCCCATGCTAACCATGCTTGCGAGGGGCTGCCGCCATCGACGTGCGACGCAACCCAATCGGCCCATCGCCGCAACCACTGATGTAAGAAGTGGGTTGGGCTCATCGGCCGAGCTTGCTCAATGATCAGGGCTAAAAAAATCGAGAAGAAGCTCATGCCACCATCATAAAGAATTTGCGGCCAATAAGAAACGGTAGAAGTTACGAATCATGCCTGCAGTTGCACCCCAGATGAAGCGTTCTTTAAGCAAGCCCGAATGGCTGGGATGAGTTTCT
>CALPYQ020000210.1 GCA_943327965.2 Singulisphaera sp. GP187 | reverse complement strand
CCTAAGCAACCAACAGGCCACAAGCCCATGTTGGACGACGTCATGGGCGTGTGGGTTGCACCTTTCATCATGGCCACCATCAACACCCGCAATGTGCACCGTTCCAACTTTTTGTTGAACCATGTGTGGGGCACCGATTTTGTATACGACGAAATGGTGGTGACGGGTCCTGGCGAAAAAGGCGAAGCCATTGCCAACGCCATTGCCCAAGACAAGAGCATGAGCGAAGACAAACTCAAACCCGGCGAAGGTCCTTCTAAGGCTGAGCGCGAAGCGGGTAGCTATGACGTACTGTTCATTGCGACCAACGAGCAAGGTCAGTCTGTGAAGGTAGGCGTCAAAGGCGACCGCGATCCAGGTTACGGTAGCACTTCAAAGATGATTGCTGAAGCTGCCATCTGCTTGCTGAAAGATGCGCCCAACACCCAGGGCGGCTTCTGGACCCCTGCTTCGGCCATGGGCCATGCGCTCATTGCCCGTTTGCAATCGCATGCAGGCCTGACGTTCAGCGTGGAATAAATTCAATCAAGGATTGAGTTCTAAAGCAGCCGGCAAATAGCCCTTCAAACTGTGAACGCCATTGGCAAACAAAATGGCATTCACAGTGGCTTGCGCTGTCGCTTCGGCCGCCATCACGGTCAATAGCAACATGTCGGCAGGGCTTGTCTCTGCACACGTGGCCATGGCAAACAAAGTGTCGCCATCCAGTGTGGTGTGCGCTGGCCTAATACTTCTAGCAAAACCATCGTGCGCACTCATGGCCAAGCGCTTGACCTGCGCTTTGTTCAAAGTGGCGTTGGTGGCCACCACGCCAATGGTGGTGTTGGTGCCAGACAAAGGCGCAGCCGCTGTTTGACCGGCTAACAAAGCTTGTTGGGTATTCAGCAACTTCGTGCCATCTGATGTGCGTGCGCCCGCCAATGTTTGACCTGTCAGCGGATCGATGACATCGCCCACGGCATTGCAGGCCACCATGGCACCCACTTGCCAGGGCCCCACTCGCACCAAGGAATGGCCTATACCGCCCTTCATGGCGCGGTTGAGGCCAAACAACTTACCCACCACCGCACCTGCGCCAGCCCCCACATTGCCCGACATGGGAGGCACCATGGAGCGCATCGCACTGGCAGACAAGGGTTTTTGGTAGAGCGCATCGTCGCAAGCCGCATAACCCGCCGCAGCATCGGGCCTAATTTTGGGGTTATCGCCTTCACGCACCATGGGCAAATCAAACAACACAGCGGCAGGCACGATGGGCACGCAGCCATGACCAGTTTGAAATCCTATATTGCGTTCGTCCAGCCAGCGCATGACGCCACTGGCCGCATCCAAACCAAAGGCACTGCCGCCCGACAACAAAATGGCGTGCACTCTGTCAACCAAATTGCTAGGATCGAGCAAATCTGTTTCGCGGGTACCTGGCGCTGCACCGCGCACATCCACACCGCCCACGGCCCCTTGAGGCGCCAAAACAACGGAGCAACCGGTCAGTCTTTGGTGCGATGTGAAATGACCAATGTGCAATCCCGCAATATCGGCAATGCTGCCATAGTGGGGATTGGCGCGCTCGCTGAGGCGGATGTTTACAATGTTCTGCGATGTCATTTGAAAACCTTTTATCGATGCACCAACGGTTCAAGACAGATGAGCCCAACTTGCGCCAACACTTGAAGTTACAAGGATAACGCTTGTCTTCATTTGTGCTGCAACGTTTGCTCAGTTTTTTCATCACATTGGCGGTAACCTCTGTGGTGGTCTTTGGCGTTTTGGAATGGCTTCCAGGCAATGCCGCACAAGTTATTTTGGGCGAAACTGCCACGCCCGAGTCCTTGGCCGCCATGGAAGAAAAGCTTGGACTTCAGCAGCCTGCAATCACGCGCTATTTTCAGTGGACTGCAGGATTGCTTCAAGGCCAATCGGGTTTGAGTATTTCCTACAGCACACCCACCCTTGAACTCATCACAGAGCGTTTGCAGGTTACCCTGCCCCTGGCCATCTTGGCCATGCTGATCACCGTGGGTGCCGCCTTAACATTGGGTCTGTATGCGGCTTCCAAACACAACAGCACTGCCGATTTAGGGGTCATGACCTTCAGCCAACTGGGATTGGCCATTCCCAATTTTTGGTTGGCCATCCTGCTGATCCTTTTGTTTGCCGTCAAGCTTCAGTGGGTCAGTGCGGGCGGCTTTCCTGGATGGACAGAAGATGTGGGTGGGGGTGTTTGGCAAGCAATCAGCGCCTTGATTCTGCCGGCCGTGGCCTTGGCGGCTGTTCAAACAGCCATCCTGACGCGTGTCACCAGATCAGCCGTGATTGAATCAATGAGTGAAGACTATGTGCGCACTGCACGTGCCAAAGGTTTGTCAAAACAACAAGTGCTGTGGCGGCATGTCCTGCGCAATGCCCTCATTCCGGTCGTCACCATTATGGGTTTGCAATTTGGCAATCTGATCACCAGTGCCATTGTGATTGAAAACGTATTTGTGTTGCCGGGCATAGGCAGACTGGTCTTTCAAGCCATTGCCAATCGCGACCTGATCGTCGTCCGTGATGTGGTCATGCTGTTGTCTGCCATGGTGATTGCCATCAATTTTTTGATTGATGTCTTGTACGCATGGATTGACCCCAGACTGCAAGAAGGCAGGACAGCTTGATGCAACCACAAACCAACCCCAACAGGGCTTGGACCCGCGCACTCGCTCACACCGGCTTTGTCACAGGCATGGTCATTGTGCTGATCCTAATTTTTTGTGCAGTGGCATCCGTGTTTTGGTCGCCCTACCCCGTGGCTGAGATTGATATTCCCAACAAGCTGGCATCGCCCAGTGCGCAGCATTGGTTGGGCACAGACAGTCTGGGTCGTGACATTGCATCCTTGCTTTGGGTGGGCAGTCAAAACACCTTGCTGGTCGGTTTAATTGCCTTGGGTATTGGGCTCGGTGTGGGCGTGCCCCTTGGCTTACTGGCGTCTGCCAAAAGAGGCTGGATCGAAGAAGTCATCATGCGCGCTTCCGATTTCACCTTTGCATTTCCCGCGTTGTTGTCCGCCATTCTGTTGACCGCTATTTATGGGCCTGGCTTGGTTATCAGCATCACAGCCATTGGCATTTTTAACATTCCTGTTTTTGCAAGAGTAACGCGCGGTGCTGCCAATGCCATTTGGACACGTGACTACACCTTGGCCGCCATGGCTGCAGGCAAATCCAAATGGACCATCACATGGAACCATGTACTTCCCAACATGGCAAGCGTCTTGATTGTTCAGGCCTCGGTTCAATTTGCCATTGCCATTTTGGCGGAGGCGGCTTTGTCCTATCTTGGTCTCGGGACCCAAGCACCGCAACCAAGTTGGGGCCGCATGCTGAACGAAGCGCAATCCCAAATGTTTCAAGCACCCTGGCTGGCTGTCTATCCGGGCATGGCCATTGCCATTGCAGTTCTGGGCCTCAACTTGCTGGGCGATGGACTGCGCGATTTGATGGACCCGCGATTGGCCAGGTTGAGATAAGCATCACGCCATGACCCACACACCACTTTTATCGGTACAGAATTTGCGCGTTTCATTAGAAACTGCGCAGGGGCAAATTGAGGCGCTTCGAGGTCTTAGCTTTGACATGCAACGCGGCGAAAAAATAGGTCTCATTGGCGAAAGTGGTTGCGGCAAATCCTTAACGGCGCTGGCCATCATGGGGCTGTTGCCCATGCGTTCCAACGCAACCGGATCAGTCACCCTGAATGGCGAGCAATTGATCGGCCTGCGCGATGAAGAAATGTGCCGCATCAGAGGCGCTCGCATGGGCATGATTTTTCAAGAACCCATGACGGCGCTGAATCCTTTGCAAACTATTTGGCAACAAATTGCTGAGCCCTTGCAACTGCATCAAGGCATGTCCCACAGCGCCACCCAATTGCGCGCACTGGAACTGCTAGAACGTGTTCAATTGTCACGGGCCAAAGAGCGATTGATGGCCTACCCGCACCAACTCTCTGGCGGACAACGTCAACGCGTCATGATTGCCATGGCCCTGGCCTGTCAGCCCGATATTCTGATAGCCGATGAACCGACTACCGCTTTGGACGTGACTGTTCAAAAAGAAGTTTTGAACTTAATTTCACAATTGGTGGCTGAAGATGGAATGGGTTTATTGCTCATCAGCCACGACTTGGGTTTGATGCGCGATCAAGTCGATCGTGTCATGGTGATGTATGGCGGTGCCGTTGTAGAAGATGCGCCAACACAAGCTTTGTTTCATCAGCGCCGGCATCCGTACACCCAAGGTTTGTTTGCGGCTAGGCCACAACTCGGTTTAAAACGCGGTACACGATTAACAACCATCCCGGGTCAAG
>CALPYQ020000209.1 GCA_943327965.2 Singulisphaera sp. GP187 | reverse complement strand
TGGCGCGCCATTCAAAGATGGCTTTGATGAAGTTCCATGTGCCTTTGATGGAAAAGCCCATGGCCTCATTGATCTTTTGTGTCTTGTAAATGAGAACCGTGGTGACATGGTCTTGGAGGTTTTGGCCAACACCAGGCAATTCGTGGACCAATGGAATTCCCAGATCTTGCAAATGCAGCGCAGGCCCAACGCCTGACAACATGAGCAACTGAGGCGAGCCAAATGAACCGCCCGACACAATCACCTCTTTCTTGGCTGTGACCTCGTGCACCACGCCATCGATACTGTACTTAACGCCAACGGCACGCTTGCCTTCAAACATAATTTGGGTGGCATGGGCGTTTGAGATGACTTGCAAATTGTTTTGGTGGCGATGCGGGTCGATATAGGCTCTGGCAGCGTTCCAGCGTTCACCGCCTTTTTGCGTAACCTGCCCAGGTGATACCCCAAATTGTTGAGCGCCGTTGTAGTCTGGATTGGTGGGTATGCCTTGTTCGTTGCAAGCCTTCATAAAGGCTTGGTTCAAGGGGCTGGGGCTTCTTAAAAAACTGACATTCAAAGGCCCGCCCACACCGCGATAGTCGTTGGCGCCAAAGCACTCGTTGTTTTCTGATTTTTTAAAGTACGGCAACACATCCTGATAAGACCAGCCTGCATTGCCAAGTTGTGCCCATTGGTTGTAGTCGTTGTAATTGCCACGCGTGTAGACCATGGCATTGACGGATGAACTGCCGCCCATGACTTTGCCTCGGGGCTGAAAACCTTCACGGCCATTGAAGCCCTCCTGAGGAATGGTGTTAAAGCCCCAACTGTTGATGTTGAATGGCGCCGTGGCAGCAAAGCCCAGAGGCGCTCTGACCAGCACAGAATCGTCAGAGCCACCAGCCTCCAAAAGACACACCGTGGTTGAAAGATTTTCGCTTAAACGACCTGCCACACAGCAACCCGCCGAGCCGCCGCCCACCACCACATAATCAAATTCTGAGTGCAACATACATTTACCTTGTGACGATGGAAAAATTGCCAGGCGCTTTGTCCAGCATGCTGAAGAAAGTGGCCAAGTCCAGTGTACTCCCGTCTATTTTGGTTTGGTCAGACAACAACAAATCTTTGCCGCCCGCTTGTCCCAAAACCATTTTTAAGAAAAACGGTTGCGTCAATGTCAGTGTGGCATTGGCATCTTTTTCAGGCGACTTTTGTACATGGTGCAAAACTGAGTTTTCGATGCGCAACACATACGTTTGCTTGGTGTCAGAAAATACCAAATTAATTTTGAGTTTTTTGCCCTCGGCTTTGGTGGCATTGAGGGATGCGGCCATGGCCTCTAAAAATCTTTCGATGGGAGTTTGGTTCAGCATGTCAATCAAACTCTCCCGAGGCATGCCTTTTTCTGGCGGCCCTTCGCGCAACTCTAGTGAGCCGGTTAAATAAAAATTGCGCCATGCGGAAGACTCAGAAGCAAAGCCCAAATGATCAAAGGTTTCGGCCAACAAATTTTTGGCTTCTGTGTTGGAGGGTGATACATACACCACATGCTTAAGCAGTTCGGCAGCCCAGCGGTGTTCACCTTTTGCAAGCGCTTCTTTGGCAGCCAACACCACTTTGTCGGCGCCGCCCATCAAATTCACATAACGCTCAGAAGCTTGCAAGGGCGGCAGCGGGTCAAGGTTGGCTGGGTGGGCGTCAAACCAGCCCATGTAGTTTTGATAGACCGCTTTGACGTTGTGACGCACGGTACCGTAATAGCCGCGCACACTCAAATGTTCGTCCAAGGCTTTTGGCATTTGCACTATTTCTGAAATTTCTGCCGCATTCAATCCTGCATTCATATGCCGCACGGTTTGATCGTGAATGAACTGATAGGCATCGCGCTGCTTGGCGATGAAATCTTGAATGTTGGCCGCGCCCCAGACCGGCCAGTGGTGCTGGTTAAAGACAACATCCGAGTTTTGAACATATCGCAATGAGTCGTTCAAGACAGATGCCCACTTCGAAGCATCGCGAACTTTGGCACCTCGAAGTGTGTACAAATTGTGCAAGGTATGGCCCATGAGTTCTGCGCCGCAGTAGGCCTTGAAATCGGGCAAATAAAACGTAAATTCTGAAGGCGCCTCGGTGCCCGATGCATTGTGAAAAACAAATCGAACGCCATCCAGGGTCATCATTTGTTTTTCTTGGTGCACCGTGATAGTGGGTGCCAAAATGCCCATCTTGCCAAAGGCCACCGCCTTGCCCAAACCATTGTCAACCAAGCCCTTTTCATTCTTGGGCAAGCGGCTGCCATACATGTACATGGCGCGCCGGCCCATGGCGGGACCCACCAAGATATTTTCACTGGTGGCCTCTTCCATAAAGCCAACTGGGGCCACGATGGGAATCTTTCTGCTTTTGGCTTCTTGCGCACTGATCACGCCCAGTGCACCGCCAAAATGATCGGCATGGCTGTGCGTAAAGACCAGCGCAGAAACTTTTTGATTGCCCAAATGCTTGCGCGCAAACGCCATGGCAACCGCCGAAGTTTCTTGAGCCGTGAGGGCATCAATCACAATCCAACCAGACTTGCCCTGAATGAGGGTGATGTTGGCCAGATCAAACCCACGCAGTTGCCAAATCCCTTCTGTGACTTTGAACAAACCTTTTTGATTGTTCAAGGTGGCTTGACGCCACAGACTTGGATTGACCGATGCAGGCGCGTCACCTTGAACAAAGGCAAACGCATCAAAGTCCCAAATGACCTTGCCCTCTGAATCTTTCACCTGCCCTGTGGGTGCGGCAATGAAGCCTCTTCTGGCATCGCTTTTTTCTAGCCAGGCTTGAGATATTTGTGTTTGTGCTGAGCCAGCAGAAGATTTTTGTGAGGTCGATGTGTCTGACTTTTGACAAGCCACCGTGAGCAAACTCACCAACATGACAAAAAGAAAACGAACCCTCAAATTCGAGGTCATAGCGCTACCATGCATTTCAAAAACTCCTTCGCTGAAGCGTTATAGAGCATGTCTGCCATTTGACCTAGGGGTAATACCCTGTTCAATTCACTCACAAGGTGCATACTTTAGACCTTCTCTTGAGACCCTGACATTCATGCCCCAAACCACCCTTGACTCAGGTCTGCCACCCACACCGCTGTATCTGGACAAAAAGCGTTTTGCGTGGCTGTTTTCAGTCATCGGTCCTGGGCTGTCTCTGGTGGGCACTGTGGCTGTCAGTTTTTTTGACGTCGGCACTTGGATCTTATTTTTCCCACTGGTATTTTTCTACGGCCTCATTCCCTTGCTAGATTTTTACTTGGGCGAAGACACCAACAATCCGCCCGAGTCTGAAGTTCCCGCGCTAGAGCGTGATGCTTATTACCGGGCCATTACGTACGCCACAATTCCTGTGTTGTGGGTAGCCGTTATTTTCAATTGCATTTTTCTGAGTACACAGACCCTCAGCATTTGGGCGTGGTTGGCCACTGTGATCAGCACAGGTTCTGTATTGGGTTTTGGACTGAACGTCAGCCATGAGTTGGGTCACAAGTTGGGCAAAGTCCCGCGCAAAGTTGCTTTACTCAATACCGCATTGGGCGCGTACGGTCACTTCTCAATTGAGCACAACAGAGGCCATCACCGTCACGTCAGCACCCCCGAAGATCCTGCGTCTTCCAAAATGGGCGAGAACATTTACCGATTTGCATGCCGAGAAATTCCAGGTGCTGCGCGCAGAGCATGGCACCTAGAGGCCGATCGACTCAACAGATTGGGGCGCTCTGCCTGGCACCCCGACAACGAAATTTTGCAGGCCTTGTGCGTGACAACACTCATCTATGGCACTCTGATTTATTTCTATGGTTTGCCCATGGTGGCGGTGTTGTTGCCCGTTGCCCTGTGGGGAGCCTTTCAACTCACCTCCGCCAACTATGTTGAGCATTACGGCATACAAAGACTGAAGTCAGACAACGGCACTTACGAGTCGTGCAAACCTCACCACTCTTGGAACAGCAACCATTTGGTGTCCAACTTGGTTTTGTTTCAGTTGCAACGCCACTCAGACCATCACACCCATCCGGGCAGAAGTTATCAAGCGCTCAGAGATTTTCCCAACTTGCCCAGGCTGCCTTCGGGTTACTTTGGCATGTTCTTTTTGGCCTACATTCCCCCCTTGTGGTATCGGGTCATGGACCCCCTGCTGGTCAAAACTGTTGGCGGCAATGCACAAAGAATTAATTTTTTACCCAGCGCCAAAACCAGGTTGATGCAGCAGTACCAACTTCAATGAGTGGCGCCCATGCCCAATTTGGCATCTGTACCACCCTCTTGAGAATGCCGCACCAGGGTCTCAAGCGCACACAACAAAGCAGCTTTAAGCG
>CALPYQ020000208.1 GCA_943327965.2 Singulisphaera sp. GP187 | reverse complement strand
ATCGCGGGCACCGCCCTTGAGGGCTTGAACGGCCAGCTGGGTGTCGGCATAGGCCGTCATAACCACCACCGGCAACTGCGGGTGTTTGTCTCGGGCTTGGGCCAAGAGCTGCAATCCGTTCATGCCGGGCAAACGGAAATCAGTCACCAACATTTGCTCAACTTCGGGGTCAATGGCGGGCAGCGCGTCTTCGGCGCATTCAAAGGCCACGTGGTCGACACCGCCCAAGCGCAAGGTGACACTGATGGCTTCGCGCAAGTCGGCGTCGTCTTCGACTAAGAGAATTTGAAACGGGTTCATGGATGACGTTTTAGACGAATGTTCAGTTTATAGATTGGCCATGCTGGGCAGTGCCACTACAAAAAGTGCCCCACCCTCGGGTTTGTTTTGTGCCGTAATTTCACCCCGGTGACTCCGAATGGCATTCTGAGCAATTGCAAGTCCCAGGCCAGTCCCGGTTACGCGGTTGGTGGCAAAGGGTTCAAACAAGCGCGGCAGCATGTCTTCGGCAATGCCGGGGCCATTGTCTTCGATGCTCAATTGACCGCGCAGATGGTCTGCATCGGTTTTGACCTGAATGGTTTGGCCCGGGCTGGAACACTGGATGGCATTTTCCAAAATGGCAATGAAGGCCGACACCACCGTTGGCCGCTCTACGCTGACCATGCAATTGTCAGCCTGCAAGTTCACGGCCAGTTGAATGCGCTTTTCTTGGGACAGACCTTCCAAGGTTTGAACAGCCTCCTGAACCAATTCATCCAAACCAATGATTTGCGTTTTGTGAGGACGGGCCCTGACAAACTGCAGCATTTCTCCGGCCATTTTTTCCAAATGAATGAGCTGGTTTTGGAGTTTTTTGGCAAAGTTAACGCGGTCTTGCAATTCAAGTTGCTCGGTGCACAAATGCGATGCGTACAGCAGCGCCGTGGACAAAGGCGTTCTAAGTTGATGCGCAATACCCGCCGACATTTTGCCCATGGCAGCCAAGCGATCTACCCGCTCGTTGTCTTCCAAAGTGCGCAAGTTGGCCGTAATGTCCTGAATTTGAATGACGCTGCGCAATCCCTCTTGCACCCGCTGCGCTTGCAAGGTACGCAGGCCTTTGGCAGAGTTCAAATGGAACTCGTCGGGGCCATGGCCTGGCTTCCAGTTGTCGGGGGTGGCCCAAGCCTCTCCCGTTTGCAAACCAGGGACCAACTGGGCCGCAGCTTGGTTGAAATGGCTGATTTTGTCGTTTTCAATGAGGACCACCGCCGCAGGCAAGGCATTGAGCAGCACATTCAGGCGTTCGTTGGCTTGAAACAGGTCGGCGCTGAGGTCTTCCACTTTGCGACTTAAAGCGGCGTACTGCTGTTCTAGCGCTTGAGAGGCTTCTACAAAAAGCTCAAACGCCCCAGCAAGATCGTTGACCTGGGCAGGCGGCGTTGATTTTTCTGAATTTGCCATCTTTAACTCTATTGTTAATTTATCTGTTTGAAATTGATAATAAAAGTAAGATTGCGCTCAAAGTGACGGGTTTTGTTGAGCTTTCAACAGGGCTGAAATCAATATACCTTAATTTAAGTGAAGGCACGGCCACCTTTTTTGGGTAGCTCCAGTACGCGATGAAGATCCTCCTGATTGAAGACGATGCGCAAATTGCGGACTTGGTCGTGTCGGCTTTTGAGGCCATTGGCTTTCAAACACAGCATGAAAAGGATGGCTTCAGGGGCCTGCGAACGGCCTTGGACCACAACTTTGATGCCATCTTGCTCGATGTCGCGTTGCCGCTCATGAGTGGCTTTCAAGTGTTGGAAGAAATCCGCAAAAACAGCCTCACCACGCCCGTCATCATGCTCACGGCATCGGTGGCCTTGCCCGATCGACTAAAGAGTTTTGAATTTGGCGCAGACGATTATTTGCCGAAGCCTTTTTACGTTGAAGAGCTGATTGTTCGCGTCAAGGCACTCATTAACAACAAGCGCGGCAAAGTGGAAATGACCTTGGTGCAAGGCAACTTGAGCCTGGACCGATTTACCCGCGTGGCAACCTGGCAAGGTGAAAAAGCCACGCTCACGCAACGCGAATATGTGTTGCTGGAGTGTTTGATGATGTCGCCAGGGCAAATATTTTCCCGCGAGCAAATCCTGAAACAAGTCTGGAATGTTGATTTCGATCCAGGCACCAATGTGGTGGACGTCTCGGTTCAAAGACTTCGAAAAAAACTGACGCATCCAGAATCCGAATCGGGCATCACCTTTCCCATTGAAACCATTCGAGGCGTGGGCTACCGGTTTAAATCGCAGACTTGAACATGCCGCGCTCTTTCAAACTGAAATTTTTCATACTGGTTTCAATCGCCATCGTATTTTTTGCCATCATGACGCGCTTCACAGTTAGGGGCGCATCGGCCAAGCCTTTGCACGAACTGTTGTATGCCAACTTTGCTAGTTATTTAGAAGTCAGCGTCAAAGACAGTTCCAACCAACTGCCTGACTTATCTAGTGCGGCCTCAAGCGCCTTGAATGTGCAGTCGCTGCAGCAACTTGAGCGGCGCATCCTGGCTTACTACCCCGAACTGTCAGCCCCAAAATTGCAATTGTGGTGGGGCGGTTCGGAAAACGACGTTCAAACTGCCTTGATTAAGCAAGTGTCGTGGCGAAAAATAAATCAGCCCGACCCAAGTCAGGCTGTTCTAGTGACAGAGGGCGCCACAGGTGACATGGAATGGGTTGCCTTCAAAACCACGTTGGAAAACCGCGATTTGTTTGTTGTCGTCCCCTCAGATGTGTTTCAACAAAGATTTGAAAACATCATGGTGGCGCGCGAAACCATTGTGAACAGCATGTGGCCCATTTTGCTTTTCTACATTATTTTGGTCACTTGGTTCCTGACCTATTGGGTGATGCGACCTTTGCAAAATTTGCAAAATACTTTTAAAGACATCGAACTCAAGGGCCAAATGAAGCCGATCTCAGAAAAACAGTTTGACATTGAGTTTGCAAGTTTTATTGGCTACTTCAACCAACTGATCCATCGCTTGCAAGTGAACTTTTCTCAAGCCTCCAGATTTTCCAGCGATGCAGCGCACGAACTTCGCACGCCTCTGACCGTCATTCGTGGCAATTTAAAGCGTTTGCTCAACAGAGCGGCTGACAACAGCGTCGATCAAATTCAGCTGTCGATGTTGTCGGACGAAGTGGAGCGCTTAATTTCAATTACCAACAAGCTGGTGACGCTTTCGCAGGCAGATGGCGACAATTTCAACATAGACCGCCAACCCATCAAGCTGTTTGACCTGGTGGCGGTGATGGGCGATGATGTCCAAAGCCTGGTGCCGCACCTTCAATTTGAGTACTCGATCAATCCCGAGATCAAAATTCTGGCAGACCCCAATTTGTTTCAACAGCTGTTGAACAACCTCATCAGCAACGCCATCAAGTACACCCCGCCTCAAGGGCTGATTAAATTCAATGCCAAAGTTTTTGGCGACATTGTTGAGTTTTCCATGGCCAACACCACGTATTTGTCCCTTGATGGTTTGGACGATCGCGTTTTTCACCGCTTTTATCGGCATTTCAATTCAGACGACACCAGCATTCAAAAACCCAAAGGCGATGGCTTGGGCCTCAGTTTGTGCCAAGAAATTGCACACGCACATGGCGGCACGCTAACCCTCCATAAAGGCCCGGGACAATGGGTCACTTTCAAAGCCACTTGGCAACGCGCTTGATTAAAAAATTGTTTTCAAACATTACACCTGTGTAATGTTTGGTTTTGCGCAATGAAAATTTGAAACAATGTGCCTACATATGGAGGCACAGATTTAATTGGATGCTCCCAAAACACTTTCTCCAGATCGCGACCCTGTCGTTCTGTCGATGAGTGGTTCCGGCGCGGCAAGGCGAGACACACCAACAGGTGTGATGGACGCCGTGCGCGAACGTTTTCAGGCCCTCAATACCAACCAACGCATCTTCATGGGTTTGGGTTTTGCCGGCTTGGTATTGGCTTTGGGCGTCGTTTTTTCGGCGGGCCGAAGCACTCAAGACTACAGAGTGTTGTTTGCAAACGTCAATGAAGGCGACGGCGCAGCCATCATTACCGCTTTGCAACAGATGAACGTCCCCTATCAGTTTACTGAGGGGGGTGGCGCCATTACGGTGCCCCAAAACCTGGTTTACGAAACCCGATTGAAGCTGGCCGGTCAGGGCTTGCCCAAAGCCGGCAACGTGGGCTTTGAGTTGCTCGAAAACCAAAAATTTGGCACCAGCCAATTTGTAGAGCGCGTCAATTATTTGCGCGGGCTTGAGGGCGAGTTGGCGCGCAGCGTCAGCTCCTTGGGCCAAGTCAAGTCAGCACGCGTGCATTTGGCAGT
>CALPYQ020000207.1 GCA_943327965.2 Singulisphaera sp. GP187 | reverse complement strand
GCAAAAACATTGTGACCGTGGTGCTTCAGTGCAATAACTTTGATGTGGTCAACATGGGTGTGATGGTGCCCTGTCACGAAATTTTGGCCAAGGCCAAAGAAGAAAATGCCGACATCATTGGCTTGTCCGGCCTCATTACGCCCAGCTTGGAAGAGATGCAATATGTGGCCAGCGAAATGCAAAAAGATGCGCATTTCCGTTTGCGAAAAATGCCGCTGCTCATTGGCGGCGCCACCACCAGCCGTGTGCACACGGCCGTCAAAATTGCACCGCACTACGAAGGCCCGGTGGTCTATGTGCCTGATGCATCACGCAGCGTGAGTGTTGCGCAAGGCTTGTTGTCTGATCAAGCTGCCACTTACATCGACGAGTTGAATGCCGACTACGCCAAAGTGCGCGAGTTGCATGCGAATAAAAAGCAAACGCCCATGTGGCCATTGGCCAAAGCGCGCAGCAACAAAACAAACATTGATTGGTCTGCGTTCAAATCCCCAACGCCCAAATTCATTGGCCGCCGCGTGTTCAAGAATTTTGATTTGGCCGAGTTGGCGCGCTACATCGATTGGGGCCCCTTCTTTCAAACATGGGACTTAGCGGGACCCTACCCTGCCATTTTGAAAGACGAGGTGGTGGGTGTTGAAGCGCAAAAAGTTTTCAACGATGCACAGAAGATGTTGCAAAAAATCATTGAAGGCCGATGGATCACAGCGCATGGCGTGATGGGCTTGTACCCCGCCAACAGCGTGAACCATGACGACATTGCTTTGTATGCCGATGAGTCACGCCAAACCCCCGTGCTCACATGGCACGGGTTGCGTCAACAAACAGAAAAACAAACCGGCAAACCCAGCCGTTGTTTGGCAGACTTTGTTGCGCCATTGCTTGACGCGCAGGGGCAAGCGACAAACTTACAAGATTACGTAGGCGTGTTTGCTGTCACTGCCGGCATCGGTGTGGAAAAACGCGAGCAAGCTTTTGAAGCCGCACATGACGACTACAGCGCTATCATGCTCAAGGCCTTGGCTGATCGCTTTGCAGAAGCCTTTGCAGAGTGCATGCACGAGCGTGTGCGCAAAGATTTGTGGGGCTATGCCGCAGCAGAGAGTGCATCGCTAGACGATTTGATTGCCGAGACATATCAGGGCATCAGGCCAGCACCTGGCTATCCCGCATGCCCCGATCATTCGGTTAAAAAGCAAATGTTCGAACTCTTGCAATGCGACGAGATTGGCATGGGCCTGACAGAAAGTTTGGCCATGACACCTGCCGCCAGCGTGTCGGGTTTTTATCTCAGCCACCCCGACAGCCAATACTTCAATGTGGGCAAAGTGAGTGAAGACCAAGTGCAAGATTTGGCCAAGCGTCAGAACTTGAAAGTGTCCGACATTCAGCGACTGTTGGCGCCCAACTTGTAAGTGCTAGGTGGTGTATTTGGTGCGCGATGAAAAGCGCGCCATTCTTGTTGTGCGATTGATGTTACGCAATCAATGTTGCGGGTTTGAAAGCGCACTCTTTTGTGCCCACCACAAACAGCCCACCCCAATGAGGCCCACCACGAGCAACCAACGCAGGCCTATGGCGTAGCCATCTTCGGTGGTCCACATCAGGCCCAAAGCCCAAGGCGCCACGGCGCGCCCCATGGCCAGCGGCAAACCCAGCAGGCCATTGAGTTGTCCCACATGTTCACGGCTGACGTACTGCGCCATGGCCGTGCCTTTGACGATGGTGTTGAGCCCGTTGCCCAAACCATAAAAAATCACAAACAGCAAAGCCGCCCAAGGCGCCAATCCGCCTGCTACCAAAAACACCAAGCCCAATGGCACCAAGCAAGGAATCCATTTGTTGGCCGCATGAACGTCCAAATGTTTTTCGAAAATAAACAATAAAAATCGACCCAAGACTTGAATCACGCCAATCGAAGCAGGAATGGCAATGACCCAAGCGGGCGACATGTGGGCTTCTTCAAGCAAGCTTACCATGTGTGCAGGAAGGGCAGAGCTCACAACCGCGGTCATGAGCATGAAGCCAGCCAATAGCCAGAAGGGCGCACGTTTTAAATGCACGCCGATGGCTGGATTTTTGATTTCGCTTGAATCATGGTGTGGCAAGGCAGGTGCGTTGGCAGAACCTAATTTCTGATGCGCACCTTTTAAAAACCATGCATGCAAAGGCAAGCAAATGAGCCACTGAAACAAGGCCAATACCCACAAGGCCTGGCGCCAGCCCAATGCTTGAATCAGCCAAGATGAAAGTGGAATAAAAACCGTGCTGGCCAAGCCCCCCAAGAACGTCATGATGATGATGGCGCGTCTAAAGTCGTTAGGAAACCTGCGCGTCACGACAGCAAACACCGGCGCATAAAGTGTGGCCGACATGCCCAAGCCCAGGCCAATCCAAACCAAGTAAAAACCGCTCAATGAGTCGATGAAACTGTGCGCCAACAAACAAGCGCCAACCCATGCCGAACCCCAAGCCATGACGCGGCGCTCGTGGCCTTGGTCGATCCAGCGGCCGACTGGGTAAGCCATTAAGCCGTCGGCCAGAAGCGCTAAGCTGAACGCCAAAGAAGACTCTGCACGGCTCAAGCCCAATTCACGCTCGACCGGGCCCATCAGCAATGAGAAGGTGTAGAAAACGCTGCCCCACGTAATGAGCTGAGCCCACGAGAGCCACACAGCAAAAGGGCCCAAAGAAGGCGCTTCTACTGTTGTGTTGCTTGTTTTCCAAAAAGTCCGAAATTGGCGCATGTTGCCATTATCGGTCGGCCTCAAAGGGCTGTCGGTATTGCACAGCTTCCGCAAGATGTGCAGTTTCTATGGTTTGTTTTTTAGAAAGATCGGCAATGGTTCGGGCCACTTTCAAAACGCGATGGGTGCTTCTGCTGCTCCACCCAAAATGCGAAGCGACTTGATGAAGGTAAGCCGACGCATCTGCCGACAATGCGCAATGCTGGTCCAGCAATGCACCGCCCAGCGCTTGATTGGCACATCCTTGGCGACGCCTGGCCATTTGATTCGCTTCAAGGCAACGACTTCTGATTGCGGTCGAACTTTCTGCAGTTGGCGCGTTAAGGAGCAGCTTGGCATCTTGACTGGGCACTTCAATGTGCAAATCAATTCTGTCCAGCAGCGGCCCGCTAATTTTGCGCATGTATCGGTGAACTTGATCGGGCGTGCATCTGCAGACAGGACCTTTTTGTCCGCCCTGCCTGGTTTGACCTGCATAACCACAGGGACATGGATTCATGGCGGCAATTAACTGAAACCTGGCAGGAAATTCAGCACGCATGGCGGCCCGTGAAATGGTGACACTGCCGGATTCAATGGGTTCGCGCAAGGCCTCCAAGGCAGACCTTGGAAACTCAGGCAGCTCATCTAAAAATAAAACGCCATGATGCGCCAAAGATATTTCACCGGGCCGCGGGGGTGAGCCACCGCCGACCAAGGCCACGGCACTGGCCGAATGATGTGGATGGCGCGTAGGCCGACGTGACCACTGTGACAGATCAAAACCACCAGCAAGACTGGCAATGGACGCAGCTTCTAAGGCCTCTGTCATGGGGAGTGGGCCAAGCAGACCTGAGAAGCGATGGGCGAGCATGGACTTGCCAGAACCAGGTGGACCCATCATTAACAAGCTGTGGCCGCCAGCTGCGGCAATTTCAAGGGCCCGCTTTGCGCCAGCCTGTCCTTTGACATCGGCCAAATCAAGTGTTGGGTCAGATACTTGCGCGGGCAAAGCCTGGGTTGCGAGCTTTGTCCAGCCGCCCATATCTGGTGTTGCTTGGCCATGGTGTTTTGAGTCAGGCATTGCAAACTGAAGGGCCACATCCTTTAAGTGCAGCGCCCTGTAAACAATGACATTGGGTACTAGGGAGGCTTCTTCGGCACTCCCAGCTGGCAGGACCAAGCGCCTTCCTTGGGGCTGTTGGTGCATGGCTAAGCCCATGATTAACGCGCCTTTGACCGGTCGCAATGCGCCCGACAAAGAAAGCTCGCCTGCAAATTCAAATTGCTTGAACAAACGGTCATCGATTTGCCCACTGGCGGCCAAAATGCCCAATGCAATGGGCAGGTCAAAGCGCCCAGAGTCTTTGGGCAGGTCGGCGGGCGCCAAGTTGACCGTGATCCTTTGGTTGCTTGGAAATTCAAAACCCGAGTTTTGCAAAGCCGATCGAACGCGCTCCCTGGCTTCTTTGACCTCTACATCGGCTAAACCGACCAAAGTGAAGCTGGGCAGACCATTGGCCAAATGCACCTCAACGGTGACAGAAGGCGATTGAAGGCCTAGCAAAGCCCGACTTTGCACCAAAGACAACCGCATGCAGACTCCTTGCACCACGATGGTGCAAAATTGGTGGCCCTTTTGT
>CALPYQ020000206.1 GCA_943327965.2 Singulisphaera sp. GP187 | reverse complement strand
TGGCCAACACAATGCCGCCCAACAGTTTCCAACGCTGGCGACTGCTGTTCAAAAAGGGCCGCAAAATGCGACCGAAGAAATCGGGCAAGCGTGCTGCAAAACCTGTAGCAGGTGCATGCGAAGTCTCATGATTTGCTGCCTGTTCAGTTTCTGCGTGATGCGACTTCATCCACTTCAAAGCCAACCAGGGCGTGACGGTGAACGCAATCAACAAAGACAAAGCCATGCCCAAACTGGCATTGATGGGAATGGGGCTCATGTAAGGACCCATGAGGCCCGACACAAAGGCCATGGGCAGCAATGCCGCAATGACCGTGAGCGTTGCCAAGATGGTGGGGCCGCCCACTTCATCGACTGCAGCCGGAATAATTTCTTTGAGTGATTTGCCAGGGTACAACTGCTGATGACGGTGGATGTTTTCCACCACCACAATGGCGTCGTCCACCAAAATACCAATGGAAAAAATGAGCGCAAACAGACTCACACGATTGAGTGTGAAGCCCCAAGCCCAGCTGGCAAACAACGTGGCGGTCAAGGTCAAAATGACAGCACCACCCACAATCACGGCTTCACGTTTTCCCAGTGCCAAGCCTACCAACAAAATAACTGAGGCCGTGGCAAAGGCCAATTTTTGAATGAGCTTGTTGGCTTTGTCAGCCGCGGTTTCACCATAGTCCCGCGTGATGGTGGCCTCAATGCCTTGCGGCAATACCGTGTTGCGCATTTGCTCAACGCGAGCGCGAGCAGCACGTGCCACATCCACTGCGTTTTCACCCGGCTTTTTGGTCACCGTCAACGTCACTGCAGGGTACATCTGGCCCTTCAATTCAAGCTGTGAGGAACCTGGTAAGTAGCTGACATATTGCTGTGCTTGTTGCGCGCCTTCTTCAATCTGTGCCACTTCTTTCAAATAGATGGGCTTGCCCGCATGAACGCCCACCACCACTTCGGCCACATCTTTTGCCGATTCAAAAAAGTGACCTGTTTCAATGTTGATGCGCTGACCGGCAGGATTGTTGGGGTTCATCACATGGCCAGAAGGTGCCATGACATTTGCACCCGCCAATGCCGCTTGCACACTGAGCAAGTCCAGACCCCTTTCGCGCAATCGCGTCGGGTTCAAATTGACTTGCACGGCACGGCCAGGACCGCCGATGGTTTGTACCTCGCGCGTGCCCTTGACTTGCTTCAAGTCCATTTCGAGACTGCGCGCCACACGTTCTAATTCCAAGGCAGCAGGTGCATCTTTGCCCCACAAGGTCACCGCCAATACCGGTACGTCGTCAATGCCTTTGGGTTTCACAATGGGTGTCAAAGTTCCCAGATCGCGAGGCAGCCAGTTTTGGTTGGCGTTGAGCACATCGTACAAACGCACCAAGGCTTCAGTGCGTGGTACGCCCACTTTGAATTGCACGGTTAACACCGCCATGCCAGGCCGTGACACTGAGTAGGTGTGCTCAATGCCGGCTATTTGACCCAACACCTGCTCCGCAGGTCGTGCTACTTTGTTTTGGACATCTTCGCTGCCAGCGCCTGGAAACGGAATCAGCACGTTGGCCATGGTCACATTGATTTGTGGCTCTTCTTCTCGCGGCGTTACCAACACCGCAAACAAGCCCATTAGCAAAGCCACAATGGCCAGCAAAGGTGTGAGCGCGTTGTTTTGAAATTTAGCGGCCAGTTGGCCCGCAAAACCAAAACTGTTTTGTTTGACCTGTTCGTCTGACTTCTGCTCGGATGAATTATTTGCCGACATGTGCGCCTCTCATGCCAGCTTGCACGGCATCAATTGCAATCATGTCGCCTTCTTTGAGTCCCGCCCAAATTTCAACACCTGCGCTGCCATGGTCTGCGCCCAATCGGACCAATTTCATGGCAAAACCATTTCCTTGCGCCACATACACCGCTGTTATTTCGCCTCTTCGCAAAATAGCAGCGGCAGGAACCAAACCTTTTGCTTGCGAAGCTCCAGCCATGCGCACGCGTACCTGCTGACCTGGCGTTGCATTCAGTGCTGAGCCTGTGCGCGGCAAATCCAATTTAATGCCAATGGTTTGACTGACCCCATCTGCGTTGGGCATGATTTGCATCGCCACCGGCTGAACGGACTCTGCGCCCAGTTGTATTTGAAAGTCACTCAATTTGGGCAAGGCGCTTTTTTGAGACGCTGGCCATTGCATGACAACGCGCAAGGGTTGCGGCGCATAGACGGTCATGAGTGGTTTACCTGGCATGGCCAAGTCGCCTGCTTGCGCTGATGTTTCTAGGACCCACGCATCGTAGGGTGCCGTTATTCTGGAAAACGACTGCGTTATTTTGGCTTGTGCGGTGGCGGCACCAGCGCTGTCGCGACCTGCCTGTGCCGCTTTGTATTGTGACTCCGCCAAATCCAGTGCCGCTGAACTGACAAAACCCTGATTCTTTAATTCTTGTGTCCGTTTTAAAGCGATTTGAAGTTGCCTCAATTCAGCATCACTTTGTTGCAGTTGCGCCTGGCTTCGTTGCACACCTGTTTGCGCTTCTCTGTCATCAATGGTGGCAAGAACCTGACCTGCCCTGACACGGTCACCCGCTTTGACGTTCAGACTCAAGACGCGGCCTGGAATTTGTGACGACAAGGTGCTTTGCATGACCGCTTCCACCACGCCATCCATGTCGACGTAGTTGGCAACAGACTTTTGACCTGCGGCAATGACCTTCACAGCGGGGCCGACTGGCGCTGCCGTATTTTGCGCAAAACTTGAGGCCGCTCCCATTGCCAAGCTAGCGGCCAAAGCTGCGCGCATCAGGGAGGTGCGTGTTGCGTTTGCAAATTTCTTTTTCATGTCGTCTCCAACGAAAGTGTCATCTTAACATATACCCCATGGGGTATGCAAGTGGTCGCAAAAAAAGCCTGCAACAGGTACAGGCTTTTGACTTGATGGGGCTGCGAATGCGGCTTAGAAAGGGATGTCGTCATCCATGTCGTCAAAACCACTGGCAGGCTTGGCCGCCGCGGCTGGGCGATTGGCGGGGGCACTGGCAGCAGGACGGGGGGCTGCTGCGGGACGGCGAGCAGGGGCGCCACCGTCTTCGTCGCCACCGCCGGGGGCGCCCATGCCTTCACGGCCGCCCAACAGTTGCAGTTCGGTGGCGATGATGTCGACGGTGTTTTTTTCAACGCCGGCTTGGTCGGTGTATTTGCCGTACTTGAGGCGGCCTTCGACATAAATGGGGCGACCTTTTTTGACGTATTCGCCGGCAATTTCGGCCAAACGGTCGTAGAAAGTGACGCGGTGCCACTGTGTGTCTTCGACGGTTTCGCCAGACGTGCGGTCTTTGCGGCGGCTGGTGGTGGCAATGCTGACATTGGCCACGGCCTGGCCGGAGGGCAGGTAACGAATTTCGGGGTCACGGCCACAGTTGCCGATCAGAATTACTTTATTGACTGAAGCCATCTTATTTCCTTGGAATCTCTGGATGTGTAGGTTGCAATTATGCTTGTTAGCGGGCCGGTGCTTCAATGGGTTCCATGAACCATGCAAGCAAAAGCCAGATTAAGGTGGCCAGGCCGCAAACCTCGAATAAAACCGTAGGGCCGCCAGCTTTCATGAGGGCGCCACCTGCAGCGCCACCTACAAAAAAGCCCAGCGACTGCAAGGTGTTGTAAAAGCCCATGGCCATGCCGCGCGCGTGGGGCGGGGCCGCACGCGAGGCAATGCTAGGTTGGCAGGCCTCCAAAATATTGGAGGCGGAAAAGAAAACGCACAGAATGGCGACCATGCACCACAAATTAGGCGTTCCGCCAGCAACCAAAGCCAAACTGAACATCACCAGTGCAATGACCATGGCCGAGCCTAAGAACACAGCACGCAAGTAGCCTTTGCGCTCAAGGGGAAAGAGGGTTTTGCCCATGACCAAAAATCCAAAGGTCACCGCTGGCAAATAGGCCCACCAATGGTGCTCTTTGGACAAGCCCGCATCTACCAACATCTGCGGCACCGCCACCCACATGGCCAATAAAACGGCATGAAGGACAAAGACGCCTAGGTTGTTCCGAAGAGAAGGAATGTGCGTCAGAACTTCCCTCAAACTGCCCTTGGGCGCAGCAATAGGGGGGCTTGATTCGGGCGGAACGCCCCAAATGACAACGGCCACCCCACCCAAGGCCAAGAATCCCGTGAGCATGAACAGACCCGACATACCTGCCACGGCGCTGAGGGCGGGCGCCAAGATCAAAGACAACGCGAACATCAGGCCGATGCTGGCACCGACCAAGGCCATGGCCTTGGTTCTGACCACGTCACGGGTTTGATCGGCCAACAAAGCTGTGACCACCGCGGAGACGGCTCCTGCGCCTTGTAAGGATCGACCCACTATCAGGCCCATAAGGGAGTCTG
>CALPYQ020000205.1 GCA_943327965.2 Singulisphaera sp. GP187 | reverse complement strand
GGACGCAGTGCCACTTTGAATCTGGTTTGATATTGCTCGATGAAATCGAGTGGGTTGCCCGAGGCACTTTCGACCACCACGCCATCGGTCACGACTTCGGTGCGGGCTGGATCGCCAAAGCCGCGGGCCTGCAACAGCGTGCGTGCCGGCAGTCCAATGAAACTGTATCGGCCAAAACGCTCGCCGCCCACCACTGACTCCAACAAGAAACTGTACTTGCCACCATCTTTGTGGTGCGCCAACTTCAAGTAAAGGGACAGGGGTGTCTCTAAATCGGCAAAGGCTTCCACCATGAGTGGAATGCGGTTGTAGCCTTGTTGGGTCAGGCTTTTGAATTCAAGTTCTGTGATCACGATCTGAGACTCCATGGGGTGTGTTGACTGTCAACACCATTCATTCATTTGTTCAAGGGGGTTCCTGAACGCTTCTTTGGCAGGCGCAAGCACTGCCGGTTCTAGGCAAATTAGGCTGGCTGACGCCAAGACCAAGCTCCCCGGCGCAATGTGGCCGGCAGTTGGACTGCGAAGAATGAATGAAAAAAGATCATGAGGCTGTCAGTGTAACAAAGCTTAAAGCAGAATTTCAGCCAAAGAATCTAAATGCAGATGGGCCGGCACTTCGCGGATGGGTTGGCCGTGGTTGTAGCCGTGGCTTAAAAGGACCAACTTGCAGCCTGCCGCGTGCGCGGCTTGGGCATCGTTGCTGGAGTCGCCAATCATGAGCACTTGCGAGGGCTCAAAGCCCAAAACTTCACATGTTTTGATCAAGGGCAATGGGTCGGGCTTTTTCCTGTCGAAGGAATCACCGCCAAAAACCACTTGAAAGTACTCACTCAAGCCCTTTTGTTCAAGGAGCTTTTGGGCCAGGCCGCGGGGTTTGTTGGTGAGGCACGCCATTGGCAAACCCATGGCTGCCAAGCCCTGTAGGCCCACCACAACCCCCGGATAGACCGCGCTGGCTTGGCCATTGATGCGCTGGTAATGGTCTTGATAGAGGTGCCAAGCTTGTTTCAGTTCTGCGTCTGAAGGCGGCGGTGCTGCCGCATCTTTCAAGGGCTTTTGTCTTTTGAGAACTGAGTGAATCAGGTGCTCTGACCCTTTGCCCACCATGCCCTCCAAATGGATTCTTTCTAATGCGGGCAAGCCCAGATCTTTGAGCATGAGCGCCACCACGGCGTCAAAGTCACCCATGGTGTCGACCAAGGTGCCATCGAGATCAATCATGCAGGCTTCAACCTGCATGCCTCTTAAGTTAGCCAAGGGCCAGTTCCTTGCGCATGGCTTGAATGACAGACGCATAGTCGGGCTTGCCAAAAATAGCGCTGCCCGCCACAAAGGTGTCTGCCCCCGCATCGGCCACACGGCGAATGTTGTCAACCTTGATGCCGCCATCGACTTCTAGGCGAATGTCTTTGCCAGAAGCCTCAATCCATTTGCGAGCTTGCTCGACTTTGCGCAGTGCGCTGTCAATGAAGCCTTGCCCCCCAAAACCAGGGTTGACTGACATGATCAGAATCAGGTCAATGTCTTCGATGACCCACTCGAGCACATCGAGTGACTCGGCAGGGTTGAAGACCACGCCGGCTTTGCAACCCTTTGACTTGATGGCCTGCACACTGCGGTGCACGTGGGTGGATGCGTCTGGGTGAAAACTGATGAGATCGGCTCCGGCATCGGCAAAAGCGGCGGCCAATGCATCGACTGGCTGAACCATAAGGTGTACGTCGATGGGCACCAGTTTGCCATCGGCTGTTTTGGCATGCGGCTTCAGGGCCTGACAAATCATGGGGCCGAAGGTGAGGTTGGGCACGTAATGGTTGTCCATCACGTCGAAGTGAATCCAGTCTGCGCCGGCGGCAATGACATTGCGAACTTCTTCACCCAAGCGGGCAAAGTCGGCGGACAAAAGTGAGGGGGCAATGCGGTAGGTGGTCATACCCGAATTGTCTCATTTTGCGTTGCGATTTGCACTTGAGGTTATGCTTGGGTTTATGGGCGAATTTGACCTGATCGAAACCTTTTTCAAACGCCCCGCGCGCCATGCAACGCTCGGGGTGGGCGATGATTGCGCGCTCTTGCCCGTTGGTACAGGCCAACAGTTGGCCATTTCCAGCGACATGTTGGTGGAAGGCCGTCACTTTCTGCCCACGGTCAATCCCCGTTTATTGGGTCACAAAGCCTTGGCGGTTAATTTGAGCGATTTGGCCGCTTGTGGTGCCACGCCCAAAGCCTTCATGCTGGCTTTGGCCTTGCCCGAAGTCAACACAGCATGGTTGTCTGAATTTTCAAAAGGCATTTGGAACTTGGCCGATGCCCACCAATGCGATTTGATTGGCGGTGACACCACGCGCGGCCCTTTGAACATTTGCATCACGGTATTGGGGGAAGTGCCGGCGCATTTGGCGCTCCTCAGAAGCGGCGCCAAAGTGGGTGACGATATTTATGTGAGCGGCAATTTGGGCGATGCACGTTTGGCCCTTGAAGTTTTTCGCGGCCAACTGTCTGTGCCGCAAAACGTTTTTGAACAAGCACGCCTGCGGATGGAAATGCCCACACCTCGCTTGGCGCTTGGCCAAGCCTTGCGCGGCATTGCAACAGCGGCAGCCGACATCAGCGATGGTCTTTTGGGCGACCTGCAACACATCTTAAAAGCCAGCCAGGTGGGTGCCGACATTGAGACCAACCAAGTGGTCGGTACCTTAGCGGCCCGTGCGCATGGCAACTTGCCATTGGCCACCCAACTCATGCTGACCCTGTCGGGCGGTGACGATTACGAATTGGTCTTTACAGCACCTGAAAGCAAACGCGCTGACATTGCGGCTCTGAGTGTTTCAACGCAAACACCCATCACTTGCATTGGCAAAATTAAGGGCTCACAACAGTTGCGCTTGCTAGATTCGCAGGGCCATGAAATGACCCATGCGTTTCAGTCTTTTGATCACTTCAAAACTGACTGAACATTGGCCATGAGACCTACCGCCAGCTTCATGTTGTCTCATCCAGCGCATTGGATTGCGCTTGGCTTTGGTGCCGGCCTCTCTCCTAAAGCGCCGGGTACGGTGGGCACTTTGTGGGCCTGGATCAGTTGGTGGGCTTTTCAGTCTTACTTCACCACGCACGAGTTGGGTTTGATCATTGTGTTGGCCAGCCTGTTGGGATGGTGGGCTTGCAAAGTGACCGCACTCAACATGGGCATCTCCGATCCTGGCGCCATCGTTTGGGACGAAGTGGTGGCCTTTTGGTTGGTTCTTTACTTGCTCACGCCCGCTTCATTCACCATGCAATTGGCGGCCTTTTTAATCTTCCGTTTTTTTGATGCAGCCAAGCCGGGTCCAGTGGCATGGGCAGATCAACTCTTCAAGGGCTTTGGCTGGCGCGGCGCCTTTGGTATTTTGTTCGATGACTTTGTGGCCGCCTTCTGCACCCTGCTGTGTTTTGCACTTTGGAAAGTTTGGTAACGAACATGCGCCACGATGCCCCTCACCTGTCTGACATATGTACCGATCTTGCACAGCTTTTAATTCAAAAAAAGCTTTCCATTGCAAGCGCTGAAAGCTGTACAGGCGGCATGATTTCGGCGGCATGTACCGATTTGCCTGGGTCAAGCGTTTGGTTTGAGCGAGGCTTTGTGACTTATTCCAATGCTGCCAAAACAGACATGCTGGGTGTGCCTGCCGCCCTCATCCAAGCGCATGGCGCTGTCAGCGAAGAAGTTGCCAGAGCCATGGCTTTGGGCGCACTGGCGCACTCTTTGGCAGATTGGAGTTTGGCCGTGACGGGTGTGGCGGGCCCCACTGGGGGCAGCGCTGCCAAACCTGTTGGCACAGTTTGGCTGGCATGGGCATGCAAATCAAGCGGCAGGTGCGAGGCACAACTGCAATTGTTTTCTGGCGACAGAAAAGCGGTACGCGAAGCTACCACGGCTTTTGGCTTGGGGCGCCTTGTCTCTTTGCTAAAGGCTGTTTAGACCGCTTTTTTTGACGGCTTTTTAGACGCAAAAAAAACCCACTGTGCATGAGCACAATGGGTTTTTTAATTTGGTTGCGGGGGCCGGATTTGAACCAACGACCTTTGGGTTATGAGCCCAACGAGCTACCAGACTGCTCCACCCCGCGGTAAGAACGAGAGTATACCTTGTTAAACAGCTTTAATACTTAAGGTTTTAAAATTAAAGCTGTTTAAAGCGCAATTTATGCTTCTGGTGCTTGATCGGCCACATCGGGACGATCGACCAGTTCAACCAAAGCCATGGGCGCATTGTCACCAACGCGGAAACCCATTTTCAAGATGCGTGTGTAACCACCTGGGCGTGCATTGAAGCGGGGGCCGAGGTCGGTGAACAACTTGGTGACGCTGTCGCGGTCGCGCAAGCGGTTGAAAGC
>CALPYQ020000204.1 GCA_943327965.2 Singulisphaera sp. GP187 | reverse complement strand
TCTGCAATCACCCCATTGAAATTGGACGGGCGTTTTTTATCGGGTTGCAGGTCGCCAGATGGTTCTAAATCCCACATGCTGCATCCCGGTGTCAATGCCATGGGGCGTGCGTGCAGCAGGTCGATATCGACCGCAATAATTGTCTGAACACAAAAAGCTGCCGCCCTTGGCCACCTTCATGCCGCCATAGGGGTTTCGCGGATCTAAGTAATCGTCTTTGGTAAGTTCCCAGACATTGCCGGCCATGTCAAACAAACCAAAACCATTGGGCGGAAAACAACCAACAGGTGCAGCGTTGTGGTACCCATCTTCCTTTAAATCTTGCAGCGGAAAATTGCCTTGCCAATGGTTGGCCATGGGCTTGCCTTGCGCATCTCTTTGGCCCTTGTCATTGCCCCAGGTGTAGTCGGCGTCATCTAAGCCGCCACGGGCTGCAAACTCCCATTCGGCCTCGGTTGGCAAATCTTGTCCCGCCCATTTGGCATAGGCCATGGCATCTTCAAATGCAATGTGCACCACGGGTTGGTTGGCACGACCTTTCAGGTCACTGTCTGGCCCCTCAGGATGGCGCCAAGATGCGCCCACTTGCCAGGACCACCACTGGCTGGCATCGTTCATGCCATTGACTTTGAGCGGCTGACGAAAAACCAATGAGCCCGCTTTTCGCTGGGCTTCACTCAATTGGGGAAACTGTTTGGCATCCAAGTTTCTTTCGGCCACGGTAATGTAGCCGGTGGCTTTGACAAATGCTGCAAATTGGGCGTTGGTGACTTCGTGTTGCTGAATGTAAAAGGGTGAGACTTCTGCCGTTTTGCGGGGCCGCTCTTCCGGATAAAACCGCTCAGAGCCCATGACAAAACGCCCGCCCTTGATGGCCACCATGCCTGCGGGCACTTTGGCAGATGCGTTCTTGGTACTGGATTTAGCGATGGGTATGCCACTGTAAGACTGACACAAACGGTTTTGGGCATGAACAGCGCCAGCCCAAGCCATCAAGCCCACGACCACCAAGCCGCCAGCAAACGAAGACAAATTTTTCAATTTATCGGCCTTCAAATTTCGGTTTGCGCTTTTCAATGAAGGCTTGCATGCCTTCTTTTTGGTCGCGCGTGGCAAACAACAATTGATTGGCTTTTCGCTCCAACATGAGGGCGGTTTCCAATGAAGCGTCAACGCCTGCCAAAACCACTTCCTTGATTTGACTGACAGCCAAAGGTGGCATGGATGCAATCAGGGCTGCCATTTTGAGCGCCTCGGGCAATACCTGGTCATCTGGATAGATGGCGCTCACCAAGCCCATGCGCTGTGCCTCCTGGGCCGAAACTGGCTTGCCCGTTAAGAGCATGCGCATGGCGTTGAACTTGCCCACCGCACGCACCAACCTTTGGGTGCCGCCAATGCCCGGCATGATGCCAATGCGAATTTCTGGTTGAGAAAAGCTAGCGCCTTCGCCCGCCAAAATGATGTCGCAATGCATGGCCAGTTCGGCACCACCGCCATAGGCATAGCCACAAACTGCCGCAATGATGGGTTTGGGGCAGCGCTCAATGGGTGCCCAAACCCGCTCGGTGTGCCGCTCCATGATTTCAATAGGCCCTGCACCTTCGAGGCCTTTGATGTCACCGCCAGCCGCAAAAACCTTTTCGCCGCCGGTGAGAACAATGGCTCTAACCTGTGGATTGGCCGCCAATTCAGTAAACGCAGCCGACAACAGGGCTTGCAAATTCAAGCTCAGTGCATTGGTGGCTTTGGGGCGGTTCATACAGACCACCGCCACGCCGTCGTCGCGGTATTCGACCAACAGTTCGTTCTGCAACGGTTCGTTGGGGGCTGGATCTGCCGAGCCCGCGCCAGGAGAAGTTGAATCAAGGCTCATGCATGTGTCCTGCAAGTGTTGATGCGGTGAATGGTCATTTTAAAGGCACCTCTGAACATCGTCCGTTTGGATGTATCTAGACACCCTGGCAATCGGTAAATTTGAGCCATGAAACAGAAATCCGATTTCAAAGATCGCGTCGTGCTTGTCACAGGCGGCACCAAGGGCATTGGCCGCGGCATTGCCGAGGGCTTTCTCAGCGCTGGCGCCAAAGTCATTGTATGCGCCCGAAATGCACCTGAGCAGTTGCCCCAGATTGATGGTCACAGTGCAGCCTTCATGCCCTGCGACGTCCGAGAAGCAGATGCAGGGCGCGCCATGATCGCCAACATCGTCGAAACGTACGGTCGCCTCGATGTGTTGGTCCACAACGCTGGAGGCAGCCCAGGTGTTGATGCGGCCACAGTGTCACCGCGCTTTCATGAAGGTGTCATTCGCCTCAATTTAACGGCAGCGTTGCACATGGCGCAGTCTGCTAACGCCACCATGCAACAACAAAGCCAAGGTGGTGTCATTGTGTTCATTGGCAGCGTCAGTGCCCTCAGACCTTCCCCGGGCAGTGCCGCTTATGGCGCCGCCAAAGCAGCGGTCCTCAGTTTGGCTTCCTCCTTGGCGGTCGAATGGGCGCCCAAGGTTCGCGTGGTGGCTGTCAGTCCTGGCTTGGTCAAAACAGAGCAATCGCATTTGCATTACGGCGATGAGGCCGGCATTGCCGCTGTGGGTCAAACCATTCCTGCAGGCCGCATGGCAGAGCCCTCGGACGTTGCGCAAGCCTGTCTTTTTGTGGCGTCCGATCAAGCCAGTTATTTGAGCGGAACCAATTTGTTATTGCACGGCGGTGGCGAGAAACCTGCATTTCTTGCAGCTGCCAACGCAGGTCAGTCTTAACCGATCGACTGCACCGACCCACATTGAAGGAGTTAAGCCTTGTCTGAACACGAATGGATGCATGATATTCGCGCCTTGGTTGGCAAAGAATACGGACGCGTATACGCATGGGACAAAGTCAATGCCCCCATGATTCGTCAATGGTGCGAAATCATGGGCGTTGACGATGCACGTTACCTGAAGGAAGGCGCCGTGACTGCGCCGCCCGCCATGCTCCAAGTTTGGTGCATGGAAGGTTTCACCATGAACAACTACCCGCCCGGTTCCACCAAAGAAAATCCCTATGAGGCTTTGAAGTTGATGGAGCCGCATGGCTTGACTGCAGTGGTTGCGGTCAATTCAGAACTCACTTTTTCAAGGGATGTGACCGAAGGCGAGCGCCTCTACTACACCACCCGTTTGGACACCATCAGCCCCGAAAAAACAACCGCCTTGGGCACCGGTTTTTTTGTCACCTTGATCATGACGTTTTTCTCGGAAAAAACTTCTGGCGACGAAGAAGTGGGTCAACTCTTGTTTCGCGTTTTCAAATTTCGTCCCGCTCAAAGCAGCAGTGCGCAAAAAGAACCCGCCAAATTGCCCGCGCCCGCCAAGCGTCCACCCCCTGGCATCAGCGACGACACCCGCTTCTTTTGGGAAGGCGCCAACCAAGGCAAACTGCTCATCCAACGATGCACTGCCTGCGGTACCTTGCGGCACCCGCCCGGCCCTGTTTGCTCAAAGTGTCATTCATTTGAATGGGATACCGTTCAAGCCTCGGGACGCGGCACCATCTACTCATTTGTCGTCATGCACTATCCCGAAGTTCCGCCCTTTGACCATCCCAATCCCATCGCACTGATTGAATTGGAAGAAGGCACCCGCCTGATTTCTCAATTGGTGGGCGTCAAGCCCGGTGACGTCAAGATTGGCGATGCCGTTCAAGTGGAATTCAACACCTTCAACGATGGCGAATTGACACTTCCGCAATTCAGGCCAGTGACCCAATCAGCAGGAGCAAGCGCGTGAATTTTTTATTGACCGAAGAACAAACGGCCTTTGCAGAGATGGCCAGTGGCCTGTTTGCAGATTACTGCAGTGACGATCAACTGCGTGCACACGACAAATCAGATGCCCCTTACATGCAAGCCTTGTGGCAGCAATGTGTGGCCTCAGGATTGCACACCATTTTGATTCCTGAAGCACAAGGTGGTTTGGGTCTGGGCATGACAGAACTCATGGCCGTGTTGGAGCAACAAGGTCGGGCCTTGGCCAATGTGCCCTTGTGGGAAACACAAGTGGGCGCAACGGCTTTGGCCAAGTATGCTGACCCTTCCTTGGCGCCTGTCATTGAACAGGTTTTGTCCGGAGAAGTGCTCCTGTCATTGTCTCTGGAAGCCCTAACGCAGTCCAGAGGTTCGTCCTTGCAATTGGCCCGCTCTGGTGACAATTGGAAACTCAGCGGCATAGCACCCGCCGTGCCGTTGGCCTCTGCCGCTCGCTATGCCCTGTTGGCCGCTGAAGCCTTTGATGGCATGCACTTGGTCCTCATTGACTTACAAGACAAAGGCATTCAAATGGCAGCCGGTCGAAGCCAGCACCATCAAGCGGTGGCCGATTTGAGCTTCGATGCTTTGGCCTTGAAAGCTGAGC
>CALPYQ020000203.1 GCA_943327965.2 Singulisphaera sp. GP187 | reverse complement strand
ATTCTTCAAACTTTAGAATCAATGTCTGATTGGATGAGTTCAATGAACGCATCAACAGACATGACACCGAGGTCTTTGTTACCTCGGGCGCGTACTGCAACAGTACCCGCAGCCTTTTCTTTGTCGCCAGCGACAAGGATGTAAGGCGGCTTCTGCATTGAATGCTCGCGTATTTTATACGTGATTTTCTCGTTCCGGAGGTCTAAATCGACCCTAAGGCCTTGATTTCCCGCCAGTTTTTGCATCTTTTGGGCAATTTCGCGACAGTAATCGCTCTGGGAATCGGTAATGTTGCACACCACAACTTGGATTGGGGCCAACCAAACGGGCAAGGCGCCGGCATGCTGCTCGATCAAAATTCCGATGAATCGCTCCATGCTGCCCACAATGGCACGGTGCAACATGACGGGGCGATGACGCGCACCGTCTTCCCCAACGTACTCTGCATCCAGACGCTCGGCCATTGAAAAATCGACCTGAATGGTGCCGCACTGCCACTGACGGCCAATTGCGTCTTTCAGGGTGTATTCAATTTTGGGTCCATAAAAGGCGCCATCGCCTGGGGCAATCTCAAAATGACAGTTGGAAGCACGCAGGCTTTCCATCAGAGCATGTTCGGCCTTGTCCCAAATTTCGTCGGAGCCAATACGTTGAGCAGGACGAGTGGCCACTTTGTAAATGATGTCGGTAAAACCGAAGTCTTTGTAGACCTTTTGCAAAAGCGTGGTGAAGTTGACACTTTCATCCAAAATTTGGTCTTCGGTACAGAAGATGTGGCCATCGTCTTGTGTAAAGCCGCGCACGCGCATGATGCCGTGCAAGCCGCCGGTGGGCTCATTGCGGTGGCATTGACCAAACTCACCATAGCGCAAAGGCAAATCCCGATAGCTCTTGATGCCCTGCTTGAAAATCAAGATGTGACCAGGGCAGTTCATGGGCTTTAAAGCGTAGTCACGTTTTTCGGACTCTGTCGTGAACATGTTGTCACGGTACTTGTCCCAGTGCCCTGTTTTTTCCCACAAAGATTTGTCAATGATCTGCGGGCCCTTCACTTCTTGGTAACCGTTGTCTTGATAAACAGCACGCATGTACTGCTCAACTTTTTGCCAAACAGACCAGCCCTTAGGGTGCCAGAAGACCAAACCTGGCGCGTGCTCGTCGATGTGGAAAAGGTCAAGTTCACGACCCAACTTGCGGTGATCTCGTTTTTCAGCCTCTTCCAATTGGGTGAGGTAGTTTTGCAAATCGTCTTTACTGGTCCAAGCCGTGCCATAAATGCGTTGGAGCATTTCGTTTTTGCTGTCCCCACGCCAATAAGCACCCGCCACCTTCATCAATTTGAAGTGTTTGAGCTTACCTGTGCTGGGTACGTGAGGGCCACGGCACAAATCTTCAAAAGCCCCCTCTTTGTACAAACTGACATCTTCATTGGAAGGAATGCTGCCAATGATTTCTGCTTTGTAATGCTCGCCTAGGCCTTTGAAATAACTCACTGCTTCATCGCGAGGCAACACACGACGAACCACAGGTTCGTCTTTGTTGGCCAATTCGGTCATGCGCTTTTCAATGGCCGCCAAGTCTTCTAAGGTGAAGGGGCGGCTGTACGAAAAGTCGTAGTAAAAACCATTTTCAATCACGGGACCGATGGTGACCTGTGCCTCTGGGAACAAATCTTTGACTGCATAAGCCAACAAGTGCGCAGTTGAATGCCTAACAACTTCGAGACCATCAGCATCTTTGGCTGTGACGATGGCCAGCTGGGCATTGGCGGCAATGGTGAAACTTGTGTCAACCACTTTGCCGTCCACTTTGCCTGCCAAGGCTGCTTTGGCAAGGCCTGCGCCAATAGAAGCAGCGACATCGGCTACGGTCACGGGACCGGGAAACTCACGCAATGAACCGTCTGGAAGTGTGATCTGAACCATGTTCGAACTAGAAAAAAGGAAGGCGCCCTGAAGGCGCCAGACATGAAAAACGCGGCATTTGCCGCGTCTTCAAACGCTCAGGCCAGATTTTACGCTGTGCCTGAGGTATTTTTCGATCAGTGGAACTGTTCTTCTTCGGTTGAACCGGTTAGCGCAGTCACGCTGGAACGGCCGCCCTGGATAACTGTGGTGACTTCGTCGAAGTAACCGGTACCCACTTCTTGCTGATGAGACACGAATGAGTAGCCGCGATCGCGGGCCGCGAATTCGGGTTCTTGCACCTTTTCAACATAAGCCGACATGCCACGCTGAACGTAGGCCTGTGCCAAGTCGAACATGTTGTACCACATGGAGTGAATACCCGCCAAAGTGATGAACTGGTACTTGTAACCCATAGCGCCGAGTTCTTTCTGGAATTTGGCGATGGTGGCATCGTCCAAGTTTTTCTTCCAGTTGAAAGAGGGTGAGCAGTTGTAGGCCAACAATTTGCCAGGGTGCTTCTTGTGAACAGCTTCCGCAAATTTGCGTGCGAATTCCAAATCGGGTGTGCCAGTTTCGCACCACACCAAATCGGCGTAATCAGAATAAGCCACGGCACGGCTGATCGCCTGTTCCATGCCCTTCTTGGTTTTGTAGAAGCCTTCGGCAGTGCGTTCGCCTGTGAGGAATGGCTTGTCGTTTTCATCGTAGTCGCTGGTGAGCAAGTCTGCAGCTTCTGCATCCGTACGCGCAATCACCAAAGTGGGAACGCCGCAAACGTCAGCAGCCATGCGAGCTGCAATCAATTTTTGACAAGCCTCTGTGGTGGGCACCAAAACTTTGCCGCCCATGTGACCGCACTTTTTGACGGAGGCCAATTGGTCTTCAAAGTGAACGCCACCTGCACCTGCAGCAATCATGGCTTTCATCAATTCGAAGGCATTCAACACGCCACCGAAACCAGCTTCCGCATCGGCAACGATGGGCGCGAAGTAGTCGGTGTAATCCTTGTCGCCAGGATTGGTTCCCTTGGACCATTGAATTTCATCGGCACGGCGGAAGGTGTTGTTGATGCGCTCGACAACCTTTGGCACTGAGTCCACTGGATACAAAGATTGGTCTGGGTACATCGAAGCATAAGAATTGTTGTCAGCAGCCACTTGCCAGCCAGACAAATAAATCGCCTTGATACCGGCCTTCACTTGCTGCATGGCTTGACCACCTGTCAGTGCACCCAAGCAATTGACATAGGGTTCGTTGTTGACCAAGTCCCAGAGTTTTTCAGCACCACGGCGAGCCAATGTGTGCTCGATGGGAAAGGAACCGCGCAAACGCACCACATCAGCGGCTGAATAGCCACGTTTGATACCTTTCCAACGGGGATTGGTGGCCCAATCTTTTTCCAATGCTGCAATTTGTTGTTCACGGCTCAGTTGCTCGATGATGTTTTGTGGCATGACGATTTCCTTCAGAGTTGTTGATGTTGAGGCCAATATGCTGAGAAGCTTCGGCACTGAGACAAATTCTAAGTCTTATAGAAGAGTATGAAAATATCTTATGTCTTATATAAGACAATTATTTTTCCGTTAAATATCAATAACTTATATTATCAATCTCTCATCATGAAATTATGTTTCTCATATTGAGAAAAATTGCGGCACTGCAACATGCTTATATTTCATATTGCAAAATCAAATTGCAACCTGAAAGTCAACAGATGGTGAAATTAAAAAGACGGGTTTCAGCACATTGTCAATTCCATTGCTCTCAAGAGAGGGTTATCTGCAACAAATGGGATAAAAAAATCTCAACTTCCCCTTGGAAACAAGCATTTTCTCCAGTAGCATGCGCTCAGCCGGATAAATAAGTTTCCGGCTGCGAACCAACTTCCGACTTAAGGAATTTTAAAAATGGCAACTGCAAAAAAGACCCCGGCAAAAAAAGCTGCTCCTGCAAAGAAGGCAGCACCCGCCAAAAAACCTGTAGCTAAAAAAGCGGCTCCTGCTAAAAAAGCAGCGCCCGCCAAAAAAGCTGCGCCTGCTAAGAAAGCTGCACCAGCCAAAAAGCCTGCAGCCAAAAAAGCACCCGCTAAAAAGCGCACTCCCAACGCAGCCTTCATGAAGGCTTTGACACCTAGCGCCGCATTGGCAGCTGTGGTGGGTGCAGCACCACTGCCGCGCACAGAAGTCGTGAGCAAGTTGTGGGTTTACATCAAGAAAAACAACCTGCAAGACAAAGTCAACAAGCGCAACATCAACGCCGATGACAAACTCAAGGCAGTCTTTGGCAAAGCCCAAGTCAGCATGTTCGAGATGGCCGGCCTGATCGGCAAGCACTTGAAGTAATTCTTTGCTTCTCGAATGAAAAAAGCCGGGTGACCCCGGCTTTTTTTTATGCTTGCTCAATTCACTTTGACTTCAATGCGTTTTGTGTAATGGATGTCAAAGTACCGCGCGTGGTAATGACCTCAGGGTCGAGCATGATTTCAATCAGCGTGCCCTGCTCT
>CALPYQ020000202.1 GCA_943327965.2 Singulisphaera sp. GP187 | reverse complement strand
TCTTTGCCTACATCTCCTTGTTCACTTTCTCCATGTTGATGCTGGTCATGAGCAACAACATGCTGCAGTTGTTCTTTGGCTGGGAAGCCGTGGGCTTGGTCTCTTATCTGCTCATTGGTTTTTGGTACAACAAGCCCACCGCTATTTTTGCCAACATGAAGGCCTTTTTGGTCAACCGTGTGGGCGACTTTGGCTTCATCTTGGGCATTGGTCTGATTGCTGCTTTTGCTGGCACTTTGAACTACACCGAAGCATTTGCCAAAGCCGCCGACCTGAGCGCGCTGACTTTGCCAGGTACCTCATGGATGCTGGTCACTGTCATCTGCATTTGCTTGTTCATTGGCGCCATGGGTAAATCTGCGCAGTTCCCATTGCACGTTTGGTTGCCCGACTCCATGGAAGGCCCCACACCTATTTCTGCCCTGATTCACGCGGCAACCATGGTGACGGCCGGTATCTTCATGGTGGCACGCATGTCGCCCCTGTTTGAATTGTCCGACACAGCTTTGAACTTCATCATGATTGTCGGTTCCATCACTGCCTTGTTTATGGGTTTCTTGGGCATCATTCAAAACGACATCAAGCGCGTGGTGGCTTACTCCACTTTGTCGCAATTGGGTTACATGACTGTGGCATTGGGCGCATCTGCTTACTCAGTGGCCGTGTTCCACCTCATGACGCATGCCTTCTTCAAGGCCTTGTTGTTCTTGGGTGCCGGCTCAGTCATCATGGGCATGCACCACAATCAAGACATCCGCTACATGGGTGGTGTGCGCAAGTACATGCCCATCACATGGATCACTTCATTGCTAGGTTCTTTGGCCTTGATCGGCACCCCTTTCTTCTCTGGCTTCTACTCCAAGGACAGCATCATTGAAGCGGTTCACGAAAGCCACTTGGCCGCTGCTGGCTTTGCCAACTTTGCGGTGCTAGCAGGTGTTTTTGTCACGGCCTTCTATTCTTTCCGTATGTATTTCTTGGTGTTCCATGGCAAAGAGCGCTATGACCAGAACCCAGATGCACACCACGGCCACGACGATCATCACGACGACCATGGTCACGACAGTCACTCACCCCACGAGTCGCCTTGGGTGGTCACAGTACCCTTGATTTTGTTGGCCATTCCTTCTGTGGTCATTGGCTACATGACCATCAATCCCATGTTGTATGGTGAATTTTTCAAGGACGCGATTTTTATCGATGCTGACAAGCACCATGCCATGAAGGAATTGGCTGCGGCTTTCCATGGCCCTGTCGCCATGGCCATTCATGCTGTGTCTACGGCACCCTTCTGGCTGGCTTTGGCAGGTGTGGTGGTGTCTTGGTACATGTACCTGATCAATCCTGCAGTGCCTGCAGCCATTGGTCGTGCATTGCGTCCGTTGGTGGTCATCTTGGAAAACAAGTACTACATGGACTGGATCAACGAAAACATCTTGGCCCGTGGCGCTCGCGCTTTGGGAACGGGTCTTTGGAAAGTCGGCGATCGCACCTTGATCGACGGATTGGTCGTGAACGGCTCTTGGAAGCTCGTGGGCATGGTTGCTAACTGGACCCGCAAGCTGCAATCTGGCTTCTTGTACCACTACGCCCTGGTGATGATTTTGGGTATCTTTTTGCTCATGACGTATTTCGTCTGGCTCAACAAATAAGGAAGTAACAAAATGGGATTGTTGAGCCTTGCCATTTGGACGCCTATTGCGTTCGGCATTGTTTTATTGGCTTTGGGACGCGACGAGCAAGCTGGCACCGTTCGTTGGGTGGCATTGGTGGGCGCGATTGTGAGCTTCTTGGTCACGTTGCCTTTGTACAGCGGCTTTAAGCTAGACACGGCTGCCATGCAGTTTGTCGAAAAAGCTTCTTGGATTGAACGCTTCAATGTGAACTATCACCTGGGTGTCGACGGCATCTCTGTGTGGTTTGTCATCTTGACCGCATTCATCAACGTCATTGTGATCATTGCGGGTTGGGAAGTCATCACCCGCAAAGTCAATCAGTACATGGCCGCCTTCTTAATCCTTTCTGGATTGATGATTGGTGTCTTTGCTGCCTTGGACGGTTTGCTGTTCTACGTCTTCTTTGAAGCGACGCTCATTCCAATGTATCTAATCATTGGTATTTGGGGCGGTCCGAACAAGATCTATGCGGCCTTCAAATTCTTCTTGTACACCTTGTTGGGATCACTCCTGACATTGATTGCCCTGATCTATTTGTACATCCAATCGGGTGGCAGTTTTGACATTGCCGCATGGCACAAGTTGCCCCTGTCTGCTACGGCACAAAACTTCTTGTTTTTTGCGTTCTTTGCGGCCTTTGCCGTCAAAGTGCCCATGTGGCCAGTTCACACTTGGTTGCCCGATGTGCACGTTGAAGCGCCTACGGGCGGCTCTGCTGTGTTGGCGGCCATCATGTTGAAACTGGGTGCTTACGGTTTCTTGCGTTTCTCCATGCCAATTGCACCCGATGCTGCACGCGAGTGGGCTACCTTCATGATTGTTCTGTCTTTGGTGGCAGTGGTCTATGTGGGTCTGGTGGCCATGGTTCAACAAGACATGAAAAAACTTGTGGCCTATTCATCTGTGGCACACATGGGATTTGTCACTTTGGGCTTCTTCATCTTCAACCCGCTGGGCGTGTCGGGTGGCTTGGTGCAGATGATTGCGCACGGCTTTGTGTCGGCAGCCATGTTCTTGTCCATTGGCGTGCTGTACGACCGCGTGCACTCTCGAGAAATTTCCAGTTACGGCGGCGTGGTCAACACCATGCCCAAGTTTGCAGCCTTTGCACTGTTCTTCTCAATGGCCAATTGCGGCTTGCCAGGTACTGCTGGTTTTGTAGGCGAGTGGATGGTTATTTTGGGTGCAGTGAAGTTTGACTTTGTGGTGGGCATGTTGGCTGCATCGGCGCTGATCTTTGGTGCCGCTTACACCTTGTGGATGTTCAAGCGTGTGTACCTTGGCCCCGTTACCAATGACGATGTCAAAGAACTCACTGACATCAATGCCCGTGAATTTACGGTCATGGCTTTGTTGGCCATTGCTGTGCTTTACATGGGCTTGTACCCCAAGCCATTCACCGATGTGATGGAAGTTTCTGTGGCCAATTTGTTGCAGCACGTGGCTGTTAGCAAACTGCCTTGATTTCCATTGCGCAGCTGACACTTAAAGAATAGAGAGAATTGACATGATTGACTCAACCAGCTGGATGACGGTGTATCCGGAAATCGTGTTGCTGGTCATGGCCTGCGTGATTGCGCTGGTCGACCTGCTGGTCACAAGCCCTAAGCGCACTGTGACATATGTTTTGACCTTGGTATCGCTGGGTGGCGTTGCCTTGTTGCATGCCTTCTATGCCGATGCGGGTCATACCTTGTATGGCTTTGGTCGTTTGGTGGTCTCTGACCCCATGGGACATTGGCTCAAGTGTTTTGCCACCATCGCTGTCATGGTGACCTTGGTTTATGCACGTCCCTATGCAGCCGACCGCGACATGTTGCGCGGTGGTGAAATTTTCAGCTTGTCTGTGTTTGCGTTGCTCGGCATGAGCGTCATGATCTCAGGACAAAACTTTTTGATTTTGTACTTGGGCCTTGAATTGCTCACCTTGTCTAGCTATGCCCTCGTGGCGCTTCGCCGCGACAACATGCAAGCCACTGAAGCCGCCATGAAGTATTTTGTGTTGGGTGCCATGGCTTCTGGTTTCTTGTTGTACGGCATGTCCATGTTGTACGGCGCTACGGGTTCATTGGACTTGGCAACTGTCTTCAAAGTCATTGCCAGCGGTCAAGTCAAGCACCAAGTGTTGGTATTCGGCTTGGTCTTTGTGGTCTCTGGCTTGGCCTTCAAATTGGGCGTAGTGCCATTCCACATGTGGGTTCCTGATGTCTATCAAGGTGCCCCCACAGCCGTCACCCTCATGATTGCAGGTGCCCCCAAGTTGGCAGCATTTGCCATTGTCATTCGCATGTTGGTCGAGGGCTTGTTGCCTTTGGCCATTGACTGGCAACAAATGTTGGCGCTGCTGGCCATTGCTTCTTTGCTGGTGGGTAACTTGGCCGCTATTGCCCAAACCAACCTCAAACGCATGTTGGCTTATTCCACCATCGCGCAAATGGGCTTTGTGCTCATCGGTTTGATGTCGGGCGTGGTGAGTGGCAATGCCGCCATGGGTGCCAATGCGTACAGCTCAGCCATGTTCTACGTGGTCGGTTATGTGCTGACCACCCTGGGCACCTTTGGCGTCATTCTGTTGTTGGCGCGTCAAGGTTTCGAAAGCGAAGAAATTACTGACTTGGCAGGCCTTAACAACCGCAGCCCCTTGTACGCTGGTGTGATGGCCATCTGCATGTTCTCGTTGGCGGGTATTCCACCCATGGTGGGTTTCTATGCCAAGCTGTCAGTCTTGCAGGCCTTGGTGGC
>CALPYQ020000201.1 GCA_943327965.2 Singulisphaera sp. GP187 | reverse complement strand
GCGGCGCAAATTAAGGCTGAGTTTGATGTCTACAAAAAAGTGGTGGACGCTCAAGGCCTCAAGTTGGATTGATGCCAGAAAACAACCAAGCCGCCATCGACCGCTTTGTTGATGCGGTTTGGTTAGAAGTTGGTTTGTCGGCCAACACCTTGGCCGCCTACCGACGAGACCTCGCCGCACTGGCGCAGTGGTTGCACCAAAACGCAGCAACCGCATTGGATGCGGCGCAAGAGTCTCACTTGCAAGCTTACTTTGCAGCACGTCACAGCCTCTCCAAAGCCACCTCTGCCAATCGGCGCCTGACTGTTTTTAAGCGGTATTTCCGTTGGGCCTTGCGTGAGCGCATTGTGCAGGTCGATCCCACCCTCCGAATGTTGGCCGCCAAGCAAGCCTTGAGGGTGCCTAAAACCTTGTCGGAGGACCAAGTGGATGCTTTGCTGTCTGCGCCAGATGCCAACACGCCGTTGGGTCTGCGTGACAAAGCCATGTTGGAACTCTTGTACGCCAGTGGTCTGCGTGTTTCCGAATTGGTCAAGCTCAAAACACTGCACGTTTCTTTGAATGAAGGCGTACTGCGAATCATGGGCAAGGGCAGCAAAGAGCGCTTGGTGCCTTTTGGCGACATGGCCCGTGACAGTTTGCTCGGGTACATGCAAAACGCACGCGGCGCTTTATTGGGGGCCAAACAAACCGATGATTTGTTTGTCACAGCCAGTGGGCCCAAGGCGGGCACGGCCATGTCGCGAATTATGTTTTGGTCCTTAATCAAAAAATATGCCATCGTGGCCGGCATCACGGCCCCTTTATCGCCGCACACCCTGCGCCATGCCTTTGCAACGCATTTGCTCAACCACGGCGCCGACTTAAGGTCAGTGCAAGTCCTGTTGGGACACGCCGATATTTCGACCACCACCATTTACACGCATGTGGCCAGAGAGCGCTTGAAAAATTTGCACGCGCAACACCATCCGCGCGGATGATCGACTGCTAAGTTAAAGGTGAATTAAAAGTGAATTGAGACGGCATCGATCACCTTGTAGTGATCGTCAACCAGGGGCATCCAACGCCATTTGTCAAAGGTGGTGCATGGATGCGAGATGCCACTCCCCACAATTTGACCGACAAAGGGCTTTTCTTCATCAGGTGCGTGCGCATCAAAGTGCAAATAAGCGTGTTGATCATTCAGTGCTGTAATTTGCCAATGCGCTGGCACCGGCCGCGTGCTTTGATGGCCCACACTGGCGCGCCATAAGGCCACTGGCAGGTCTAAATCAAACGACACATCTCGCTTGCCCATCGACAACAGCGATAAACCGGGTTCAGGACATGACTGAACCCGACTCAGCACTTCTAAGGCGGGCTTCAGTGTTTCACGCAACTGCAATCGCTGTCCAACACACATCAACATTTGTTTGTAATGCACATGGTCATGGGTGAGGTAGCAACCTGAACGCAAGATGCCTCGGGCAGACTTTTTGAGCAAGGGTAGGAGATGGGCTGCAACCAAATCAAAGATGGCAGAGCCTCCCGCAGTCAGCAAAATCTCATCACATTCAAAGAGATCTTCTGCTTCGCAGGCTTGTGCAAAACTTTGAACTCGAGTCATGAGCTCGGCTACAGCTGCTTTGTCATGATCGTGGTTACAGGTTGCCAAAGCGCCTTCATAACATTCAACGCCACACAATGAAATGCGTGGTGTGGCTTTGATTCTGCGTGCCAAAGCCAAGGCTTGAGCCGCATCGCGGCAACCAGTTCTTTTGCCAGCAATGCCCAGCTCAATCAGAACCGTCAACGGTACTTTTGAATTGCGACTGGCGCGCCATGCGTCAAGGGCATCCAGCTGCGCCATGTCGTCGACCAGAAAATAAACAGTGACTGAGGGATGCTCTTGCAAAAGGGCAGCCAGCGTATCGAGGTCGGCGTGTTGAAACACTTGATTGGCAATGATGATGCGGGGTACACCATGGCGAATTCCCAAACCAGCTTGAAATACATTGGCAAAACTGATGCCCCACGCCCCCGCATTCAATTGCCTATGAAAGAGCTCGGGCGACATGCTTGTTTTGCCATGTGGTGCGATGTCTAAATTTTTAGACTTGCAAAAGCGTTGCATCCACGCAAGGTTGTGATCAATGGCACTTTGTTTGAGGACGGCCAAAGGCAAAGACAAATGGCCTTCAAGCAGAGACCATCCTTGTTGACCCACGCACGAAAGCTCAACAGGGCTGAGGTGCCCCGGAAATCCTTTGTAGGTGGCGTCGAGCAGAGTCAAGGTTAAAGGCCGTTGGCCGCCAAGTATTGAAGTTCTTCATCATCGAAGCCCGCCATGCGCCGAGCTTCAAGGTTGTAGGGCGATTTGAGTTTGGGCGCATCGTATTGTTGAATCAATTCGCGGTAAGTTGCAATCGGATCTAGCCCGCGTTCTTTGCAAACATGCCGATACCAACGATTGCCTGCAGCCACATGCCCAATTTCTTCTTCAAGAATGATGTCCATGATGCGGCCCGCTGCCAAATCCCCAGCGCTGATCAATTTGTTCTTCACGCCGGGTGAGGCATCCAAGCCGCGGGCTTCCATGGTTCTGGGCACCAGACCAATGCGAGCCAATAAATCGCCTTTGGTTCGCTCTGCCATGTCCCATAAAGAGTTATGCGCTGGAAAGCACCCGTAGTCAAAGCCCATACTGACCAGATGCTTTTGAATGAGCAAAAAATGTTTAGCTTCCTCTTTGGCAATGCGCAGCCAATCTCTGTAAAAGTCCTCTGGCATTGAATCAAAGCGCCAGACCACATCAAGCGCCAAATCGATGGCATTCAGTTCGATGTGCGCAATGGCATGCAACAACAGCGCACGGCCCTCGGGGGTGTTCAAGGGTTTGGCTTTAAGGCTGGTGTGGGATACCAGAACAGGTTGCAAGGGACGGCCGGGTATGCCACCAGGATCGGCAATGACAGCTTGGCAATTGAGCGGTAAGTCGGCTTGTAGCCCCAGCGTCAGTTCGGCTTTTTGGACGGCATTTTGGGCAAGGAGTGGGCCGAGGACGGCATTCCGAAGGTCCATGGGAGAAGGGGGCATTGCAGCGCAAGACATGCCTTATTCTAGAGCGCCTAAAATGGCGTCTTTGTGTCCAGTAACAGAAAGACTGACATGGCTATTTATTCATTGAATGACAAACAACCTGTAATGGCTGAAGGTGCCTGGGTGGCTGACAGTGCCCAAGTCATTGGGGCGGTGGATTTGGGTGTCAACGCCAGCGTTTGGTTTGGCACCGTCATTCGCGGTGACACCGAAAATATTCGCATTGGTGAAGGCTCCAATATCCAAGACTGCAGCGTTTTGCATGCCGATGTGGGCAAGCCCCTCACGGTGGGCAAGCATGTCACAGTGGGTCACCAAGTCATGCTGCATGGATGCACCATTGGCGATGAGTCACTGATTGGCATAGGCGCGGTCGTTCTCAATGGCGCCAAGATTGGTAAAAATTGTTTGGTGGGTGCCGGCTCTTTGGTAACTGAAGGCAAGGAGTTTCCAGACGGTTCTATGATCATGGGCTCGCCCGCCAAGGTGGTGCGTGAGTTGTCTGCAGAACAAATAGAAGGTATCCGCACGTCTGCCAAAAACTATGTCTTGAACGCAAAGCGTTTCCAATCGGGTTTGAAAAAAATTGTCTGAACTTCATAAATTTTTGTTTGAGGGCTTGCCCGTTCGTGGTGCCGTTGTTCGTTTAACCGATGCTTGGCAAGAGATCCTCCAACGCCGCGCCGCCAACAACGAAACAGGTGCCTATCCTCTTCCCGTGACGGAACTTTTGGGCCAGATGTCTGCTGCAGCGGTGCTCATGCAAGCCAATATCAAATTCAATGGCGCTTTGGTGTTGCAGGTTTTTGGCGATGGTCCCGTCAAATTGGCTGTGGTGGAGGTGCAACCCGACTTTGGTGTCAGGGCCACCGCAACATTGCAAGGCGAAATCGTCGCTCAGGCTAGTCTCAGTCAAATGGTGAACCAAAACAACGAAGGCCGCTGTGCCATCACCTTAGACCCGCTAGACCGCTTGCCAGGTCAACAACCTTATCAAGGTGTGGTGCCTTTGTTTGGTGACCAAAAAGAAAAGCTCGAAAAATTAAGCGAGGTGCTAGAGCACTACATGCTTCAGTCTGAGCAGCTCGATACCACCTTGGTACTGGCTGCCAATATGGACGTTGCCGCTGGCATTTTGATTCAGCGTTTGCCTTTGGAGGGTGCGGGCAATTTGGCAGGCAGGTACGATGCCGTCGAGCGCGAAGCCGCATTGGGGCAAAGCGAAGACTACAACCGCATTTCTATTTTGACCAAAAGCTTAAAAGCTGAAGAGTTGCTGGGTTTGGATGTTGAAACGGTGTTGCACCGTTTGTTCTGGGAAGAGCCTTTGCTGCGCTTTGAACCCCTGACAGGTGAAGCGGGGCCTAAATT
>CALPYQ020000200.1 GCA_943327965.2 Singulisphaera sp. GP187 | reverse complement strand
CCGTGGGCATTTTGATCAATGCACAGAATCAATTCTTGCTGACTTCCAGACCCCCGGGCAAAGTCTATGAAGGCTATTGGGAATTTCCGGGTGGCAAGCTAGAAGCCCATGAAACAGTGGCGCAAGCTTTGGCACGAGAACTCGAAGAAGAGCTTGGCCTGCAAATTGAAGAAGTTCAACTTTGGCGACAACAGTTGGTGGACTATCCCCACGCTTTGGTTCGCTTGAACTTTTGCAAAGTCAGCCGTTGGCAAGGTGCGCTAGAAATGCGCGAGGGTCAAAGCTGCGCTTGGCAAAGTTTGCCAGTGGCTGTGGTGCCCGTTTTGCCGGGCACAGTGCCTGTGTTAACTTGGTTGGCTGAAGAACAGGGGTTTGTGGGGCAAACCCATCAGCTTTCCTCAAAAGAGGACGCTGCGCCCTGAGCACAGGGGTTTGAATTTATTTCAAACTATTGCAATTTGGGGTCACCAAAAGTGTCTTGATCGGGGGGCGTCTCTTCTGGCACCCTGAAACTTTCATTGGCCCATGCACCTAAATCAATGCCCTTGCAGCGCTCGCTGCAAAAAGGGCGGTAAGCGTTTTGAGGGCTGTACAAACTGGGACCACCGCAGCTGGGGCACTTCACTTGTTTGGGCTTGACCAAGGGCTCGCTCATCTCAGGCTTCATCTCTGTCTTCAAATTAGGCGCAAAGTGTCATTTCAAACGGTGTGTCGTCTTTGCTGGCAATGAGTTTGCCATCGGGCTGCTGTTGCATGAGGCGAATGACCACCAACAAACGGTTGCAACTGATTTCGGGTGTGAGGTTCAAAGTGTCGTCCATGCGCAAACGCAGCAACTGAAAGTTGCGACCTTGCGGTAGGTTTTGTTGTAATTGGCCACCTGTGGCCATGACCTTTTGGGTGCTTCCCGATTCACGCATCATTTTCAGCATGAGCTGAATGGCGCTGGCCAAAGGCCCAAAGTGTTGTGACCATTCGTACAAATTGGCTTGTCTGGCAGCGGGTTCATGGTGTTGCCACGCATGGTAGGCAGGCAGATCAAACTCGCAGGTGCCGCCAGGAATGGCCGTGCGGCTTTTGATGCTGTTTAAAAATTCGCTTTCGCCTAATGCATTGCCCATCTTACCAACCATGGTGTTGAGCGATTCAAAGCGCTGGTCCAATTGCTCAATGATGAGGTCGAGGGCTTTTTCGGAGATAGAGGGATTGCCCCGATAGCTGTTGAGCATTTGTTTGTGACGCTCAATGTCTTTGAGGATTTCAGACTTGAGCTCGGAGCGGGACGCCACTTCCATGATTTCGAAAATGGTGGTGAGGGCGTAATGGTGGTCTAGCGCATCCGAGCGCTGGCTGAGCTTGTTGAACCGCGCAAACAAATGCTGCAGGCGCAAATAGGTCCGAATGCGTTCGTTGAGGGGGTATTCGTAAAGTATCACGCTGTGTCTTTCAGTGACAAGATCATAGCCCGAAGCTGGCCCACATTTCACGCACTTTGTGTTGGAGTTGCGCCAAATCGATGCCCTCATTCAAAATGACCAGGTCGGCGCAGGCCAGCCGTTGCTGGCGCGTGGCTTGTTGCGCCATGATGCGTTCAATTTCTGGTCGGCTGAGTTGGTTTCGCGCCATGACCCTTTGAATTTGTGTTTCGGGCAGGCAGTCGACTACGCAAATTTTGTCTAATTGCGGCCGCCAGCGCTCAATGCCCTCCACCAACAAAGGCACATCAAAGACCAAACAAGTTTTGCCTTGTTGGACGGCCATTTGGGCTTGCTCTTGAAGCACCAAACTGACCAAGGGATGGATGATGCTTTCCAGCTGGCGTTTGCTATCGGGGTTGGAGAAAACCAAGTTGCGCATGGCATCGCGGTTGAGCGCGCCTTCGGGGGTAAGCAGGGTCTCGCCAAAAGTGGCAAGTACGGCGGGGATGGCCCGTCCACCTGCCTGAGTGAGGGATCTGGAAACAGCATCGGCATCCAAGATGGCTGCACCTGCGTCAGCCAAGAAGCCTGCCACGGTACTTTTGCCGCTGCCAATGCCGCCAGTCAGGCCCAGTCGAAGAGGCTTGTGCGTCACCGGCTTAGGCTCCCATTGAAATTCCTAAAAAGAAACATGCAAATCCAGACAGGGCTAAAAAGGGTCCGAAAGGGAAATGTCCATTGTGACCCAGTTGCCCCCTGAATTTTTGGACAAGCCCAAAAATCAGTCCAGAAACAGAGGCCAACAAAATCAGGGGCAGCAAGCTCCAGACTCCTACCCATGCACCCAAACCTGCAAGAAGCTTGAGATCGCCTTGACCCATGCCCTCTTTGCCCGCCAGCTTTTCAAAGCCCCAACTGACCAGCCACAAAAGGCCATAACCTAAAACGGCGCCCCCCAGTGATTGGATGAGGGGTGTGGGAGTCAAAGACAGCGCGCTGCCAATGAGGCCCACCCAGAGCAGCGCTTGCGTGAGGATGTCTGGGAGTAGAAAAGTTTCGGCATCAATGCACGCCAAGGCAAGCAAAGTGGCACAGAAAAAGCACGCCATCAAGGCTTGTGGTGTGGGCCCAAATTGCCGCAAACACATGAGGAACAAGGCCGCCGTGATGACCTCGACAATGGGGTAGCGCGGCGAAATGCTTTGTGTGCAGTGACGGCATCGACCTTTGGAAATGACATACGAAACAACAGGGATGAGTTCGTACCAATGCAACACATGGTGACAATGGGGGCAATGAGAGCGGGGAGTCCACAAATTGAAGACGGCCGTGGGTTTTTCTTCTGATTGAAGAATCATGATGGGCAGGCGATGAATAAGCACATTCACAAAGCTGCCCACAATGAGTCCCAGCGCGGCAAACAGAATGATGGTTTCTAGGTTCGGAAGGGCCATTAAAAAACCTGCCCTAAATTGAAAATGGGTAAGTACAGCGCCACCAAAATGCCGCCAATGACGGTGCCCAACATCACCATCAGGATGGGCTCGAGCAAGGTCGATAAATTTGAAAGGCCGTGGTTCACATCAGATTCCATGAGTTGGGCGGCGCGAAGCAGCATGTGATCGAGTGATCCTGTTTCTTCGCCAATGGCACACATTTGTGCCAGCATGGGAGAAAACAAACCCGATTTTGACATGGCCGTGTTCAAACTGTTACCTTCTTGAAGTTGTTTGGCCAAAAGAGGCGTGAACGACTGGATACAGGGAGATTGGCTGGCGCCGCCTGCAGGGTACACCGCATCGGCCAAGGGCATGCCGGCTTCTAACAGAGCGGACAAACTATAGGCCCACCGAACATTGAGGGCGGCTTGGCACAGCGCCCCCAAAACAGGTAAAGCCAATAATTGTTGCTCGCACACTCTTTGAATGCCCTGCGACTTTGCGTGCCATTGGTACAAAACTAAACCAACGGTGACCATGAAAAGGCCACTGAGCCAAGCCCATTGGGACATCCATTGGCTAAAACTGACCAAGCACTGCGTGGCCCATGGCAAAGCAGCGCCCATGCTGCTGAACACTTCTTCAAAAATAGGGATGACCCAAAGCATGATGACGCTGATAACCACCAAGGAGACCAACAAGATGCTGCTTGGATAAATGATGGCATTTTTGAGTTTGGCCTTTAAGAGCGCTTGTGCTTCTAGGGTGTCTGCCAATCGGCTCAAAGTATTTTCTAAAATGCCAGCGCTTTCGCCGGCGTGCAATAAATTGCAATAGAGCGCATTGAACACCTTGGGATGTTTTTGAAAAGCTTGGTGAAGTGACTGTCCTGCTAGAACATCGGCTCGAAGGCTTTGCAAGGTCAGGGCGAAGTTCTTTCGTATGGTGCGCGAACCCACTGCGCTTTGACTTAACAGCTCGAACGCTTGCGACAAAGGAATACCAGCACCCATGAGTGCAGCCCATTGACGCGTAAACACATTGAGCGTTTTTGTGGGGATGCTTTTTGAAGAGATGGGGCTGACTGTCGAGGTATTGCGCCTGGCCAATGCGCGGCGTAGGGCAGCCTCGTTGGAGGACAAAGAAGGATGGGCCATCTCAATGCAGATTTGAATTTGCGGTTTTTAATGCGTGGTGTGTGCCAACACTTCGGAGATGGAAGTGATGCCCAACGCTGCTTTCAATAAGCCCGCATGCCTAAGAGAGATGACACCCTCTTTTTCTGCTTGTGCTGCCAAGACGCTGCGACCGGCATCTTGCAAAATTAAATTTTGCAGGGTGGGTGTGATGGGCATCAATTGAAAAATACCAATGCGCCCCCAATAGCCTTTGTGACATTGCGAGCAGCCTTGTGCCGAATAAAAACGCATGTCGTGTGGCGTTTGAATGGCCGATGGTTGATCGGGTGTTAATTGATTGGGTGATGTTTGCCAGCCTAAATTTTGAAGCAAGGCACCCGAAACAAGCGCAGGGATTTTGCAATGCTGACACAGGCATCGAAGTAAGCGTTGTGCAGAAATAAGACTGATGCTAGAGGCTAAGTT
>CALPYQ020000199.1 GCA_943327965.2 Singulisphaera sp. GP187 | reverse complement strand
TACTAACCTTTGCTGCGGCCATTCCAGCCATCGTCTCAGGCGGCATTGCCGAACGCGCCAAGTTTTGGCCACAACTGATTGCAACGGCTTGTATTGTGGGTTTTGTGTACCCCTTCTTTGAAGGGATTGCTTGGAACCAACATTTTGGCGTTCAGGCTTGGATCAAGGCCACCACCGGGGAAGAGTTTCACGACTTTGCGGGATCCGTGGTGGTTCATGCCATGGGCGGTTGGATTGCTTTGCCCGCCGTTATTTTGCTGGGTGCGCGTTACAACCGTTATCGCAAAGATGGTGCTGTATCTGCCCACCCGCCCTCCAACATTCCTTTCTTGGCCTTGGGCGCTTGGATTTTGATTGTGGGTTGGTTTGGCTTCAATGTGATGAGCGCCCAAACCTTAGACAAAATTTCTGGCTTGGTGGCGGTCAATTCACTGATGGCCATGGTGGGCGGCACGTTGGCCGCCTTGGTCCTCGGCAAGAACGACCCAGGTTTTGTGCACAACGGCCCCTTGGCCGGCTTGGTTGCTGTGTGTGCTGGCTCAGACCTGATGCATCCCTTTGGCGCATTGGCCGTGGGTGCAGTGGCCGGTGCCTTGTTTGTGGTGATGTTCACATTGACCCAAAACAAATGGAAAATCGATGACGTGTTGGGCGTTTGGCCATTGCACGGTATTTGCGGCGCATGGGGCGGCATTGCAGCCGGTATTTTTGGCTTGCAAAGCTTTGGTGGTCTGGGCGGTGTGTCTTTTGCCGCACAAGTTATCGGCACTTTCATGGGTGTTGCTTGGGCCTTGATGGGCGGCCTTGTGGTCTATGGTTTTTTGAAAATGACCCTCGGATTGAAGATGAGCCAGGAAGAAGAATACGAAGGTGCAGATTTGACGACCCACAGAATCAGCGCCACACCAGACCGCGAAGTCAGTTGGTAATCCGTCACAAACACGTTTAATCCTAAGTATTAAAAGGCTTTTCAAAGAATTAACTTGCCAAAGCTTTTGTTTTATGGCCCATAATGGCTGAGCACACGCCTTCGGGCGCGTGTTTTGTTCGCGGTGTACAGGTGTCAGTTTCGCTTCCTTCCGAGGTTTTTAGGTTTGTTGATGCGTTTTTGGGGCTCCATCGCTTTTGTTTCTGTGTTTAGAGGAGTCCCTTTCAATGGGCAAAAAACTATACGTCGGCAACCTGCCGTACTCGGTTCGTGACGGTGATTTAGAGCAGGCCTTCGGCCAGTTCGGTTCCGTGACCAGCGCTAAAGTCATGATGGAACGCGACACAGGTCGCTCCAAAGGCTTTGGCTTTGTGGAGATGGGTTCTGATGAAGAAGCCCAATCTGCCATCAACGGCATGAACGGTCAGCCTTTGGGCGGTCGCAGTGTTGTTGTTAACGAAGCACGTCCCATGGAAGAGCGTCCTCCCCGTTCCGGTGGCGGTGGCTTTGGTGGCGGCGGTCGTCGTGAAGGCGGCGGCGGTTACGGTGGTGGTGGTGGCGGCGGTTACGGCGGTGGCGGCGGTGGCGGCTACGGCGGTGGCGGTGGCGGTCGTCGCGAAGGCGGCGGCGAGTCCGGTTTCCGCAGCCCTTACGGCTCTGGCCCACGTGGCGGCGGTAATGGCGGTGGTGGTCGTCGCGAAGGCGGCGGCGGTTATTAATCGCTCACGCGCTGTACTTGCACTTTAGGGTGCAGGTCAAAAAAGAAGCCCTGCATGCAGGGCTTTTTTCATGGGCGCAGAGTTGCCAGACAGTTCAATGTTCGTGTGCACGATGCTTTCGAGGCTGATTTTTAAAGGCCCGATCAAACAAGGCATCGGGCAAGATGCGCAACAGCCTGGCCACCCAAGCCATGGGTGTAGGGATGACTTTAAAACTCGTGCCCTGCTCAATGGCTTGAAAGGCTTGATGCGCAAAGTCATCGGCAGACATCAAGAAAGGCATCGGAAACCTGTTCTTTGAAGTCAACGGGGTTTTGATGTAACCGGGCGCAAGTGTGACTACCCTGAAACCTTCAGGCTTGAGTTCTCCACGCAAACTCTCACAATAACTGATGGCCGCTGCTTTGCTTGCGCAATAAGCGGCATGGCCTGGCATACCGCGAATGCCCGCCACACTGGCAATGCCCACCAAGGCGCCTGCACTTGGAGAGCCTTGCGCTTGTGCTCGACTTTTCATGGCCGCAATGAATGGGTGAAAGGTGGCCGCCATGCCGACCACGTTGGTGGTCATGACTTGCGACAGCACATCCAAGTCCTCGCGAATGCGGGTGTCCATGCCAATGCTGATGCCCGCATTGGCAATGACCACATCGGGCACACCCATGTCGGTCATGCACGCATTGGCCGCTGCCACAATGCTGTCGACTTGGCTCACATCGGCTTGATAGCAACGGGCTGAATCGGCCGAAATGCCTTGCTGTTCACACCATGACTGCATGTCGCTTAAGCGGCGTGCCACCAATGCCAAACGCCAACCTGCTTGGTGATATCGAAGGGCCATTGCTTGACCAATGCCACTGGACGCACCCGTGATGAAAACCAATGGCTGCATGAAATTCTTTCAAAAAAGGATGGCTTTGACTTATGGCTTGCCGGGGGCAATCACACCGCGAACTTGGCCGGTTAACTCATATTCACCCGACTTGCTGTTCAACTGCATGCTATTGGCGGAGAAGACATCATTGCGTTGGCCATTGGGATTTTGGCCCCGCAAAGTGACGTTGCTGATTTCTAGTGTGTCGGTATCGGGAAAATGTTTTGCGCGATGGCCACTGACCTCGCGCGTTAAGCGTCCTTGCTTGTCAAACGACTTGACAGAAAACTGCTCTAAATAATAGTCGGGCTCATGACGCACAGATTGGCTGGGCGCATCGGCCATGATGCTTGGCAGACTTCTTACCAGCCACCAACTTCCCAAAGCAAAAAGTGCCATGAGAATACCCGGCAGGTACAAGGCCAACCGGTCTAAGCTGCGGCGAATGCTTTCCATCATGTGGCTGTGGGTGTGCCAACACGTGCCAGCAATTGTGCATAGTGACCGCTGGCCACGACCAACACATCGCAAAATTCGCGTGCGGCACCTTCACCGCCTTTGCGCGCGGTGACATAGTCTGACAATGCCAAAGCTTGGGCGTGTGCGTTCAGGGGCGCGCAGGCAAATGCGGCACGTTGCATGACGGGCAAATCGGGCCAGTCATCTCCCATGGCAGCAGCTTGATGCCAACCTAAGCCCAGGTCTTTTAAAAACGCTTCAGCTGCGGGCAACTTGTCTTCGGTGCCAAAACGCGCATGTTCAATTCCCAGTGCCTTGAGGCGCACGCGCAATGGCGCAGAGTCGCGGCCCGTGATGATGACCGGTGTAATGCCCGCATGTTTTAAAAGTTTGAGACCATGGCCATCCAAAGTGTTGAAGCGCTTGAGTGTTTCGCCCTGTTCAGAAAAGTACAAACCGCCATCGGTTAGGACACCATCGACATCCAAGAACGCCACCTTGATGCCTTGTGCTTGAAGCAACAACTCAGGGGGAAAATTCAAAGCGGGTTGAATGGTTTTCATGCGGCGCGTGGGGTGGCTGGGTGTGTTGACGCTTAAATGACTTTAGCGCGCATCAGGTCGTTGGTGTTTAACGCACCGCACAAGGCGTTGGCATCGTTAACCACCAACACGCTGGTAATTTTGAACTGCTCCATCAATTCTGCAGCCTCGACCGCCAGGGCATTGAGATTGACGGTGCGGGGATTGGCATGCATCACGTCTTGGGCCTTCAACAGTCTCAAATCAAGGCCTTTTTCAATCAAGCGGCGCAAATCACCATCGGTGAAGATGCCCAAGATGTGGCCTGCTTCGTTGACGATGGCTGAAGCGCCCAAACCTTTTCGGCTCATCTCTTGCATCAGTTCTGAAAAGCTGGCGCTTGGCAGAACGCTAGGCACTTGATCGTCTTTGCGCATGACATCGCTGACATGCGTCAAAAGGCGCCTGCCCAAAGAGCCACCGGGGTGTGAACGTGCAAAGTCTTCTGCTTTAAAACCACGCGCGTCTAGCAAGGCCACTGCCAAAGCATCGCCCAAGGCCAATTGGGCTGTGGTGCTGGCGGTGGGGGCCAAATTAAGCGGGCAAGCTTCCTTGCTGACGCTGCTGTCTAACACCACGTCTGCATGTTGAGCCAAGGCCGATGTCAAGCCGCCTGTCATGGCGATGAGTGGCACGCCCAAGCGCTTGAGGACCGGCAAGATAGACACCAACTCGTCGCTTTCGCCGCTGTTAGAAATGGCCAAGACCACGTCAATGGCTTTGATCATGCCCAGATCGCCGTGGCTGGCTTCGCCGGGATGAACAAACATGGCGGGTGTGCCCGTTGAAGCCAAGGTGGCGGCTATTTTGGAGCCGATGTGACCGCTTTTGCCCATGCCTGTGACCACCACGCGGCCTTGTACATTCAGCATCATTTGGACGGCTTGAGAAAAGCGCGCGTCGAGCCGAGATTTGAGTCCCATCAG
>CALPYQ020000198.1 GCA_943327965.2 Singulisphaera sp. GP187 | reverse complement strand
CTTCTTGTCCCCATGTTTGCGACTGTGCAATGACGTGCAGCAAGTCTTCTAACTCGCCACGGCCTTCGTCGTACAAGCCTGCACTGCCGCCCACGCCCCTGAAATTGAAGCGAATGGCACGCCAGCCGTTTTGAACAAATGCTTTGGCCAGCGTTTGAACCACCTTGTTTTGCATGGTGCCGCCAAACAAGGGGTGAGGGTGGCAAATGATGGCAGTTCCCTTGATGGCCATGCCATCAGGAACATCGCAAAGCCCTTCTAGAAGGCCTGCTGGGCCGTTCAGGCCCATGGCTTGGGTTGCAGAATTCATCAACGGCCCAGGTGGGGCGGTGTGCGCAAGCGTTCGACCACCTGTCCGTTTTTGAGATGGCTCTCTACAATTTCATCGATGTCGGATGTATCGACAAAACTGTACCAAGTGCCTTCAGGGTAGACCACTGCAATGGGTCCACCCGCGCATCGGTCTAAGCAACCTGCCTTGTTCACTCGGACCTGGCCGGGGCCAGACAAGCCGAGTTCTTTGACGCGGGATTTGCAATGGTCAAAGGCGGCTTGGGCACCTTGAAGTGCGCAACAGGCCTCACCATTTTTTCTTTCATTCAGGCAGAAAAAAATATGGTGTTTGTAATAAGCAGGGCCTGTGTCAGCGCTAGAAGGGCTTGAGGACGAGGCTTCAGTTTGAAGGGGGTTTTGATGGCTCATGGCGACATTTTAGAGGTCCGGGTCATTGACAAGCATTGCATCAAATAAACCAACAACACAAAAGGCCATAGCCAACCCATCCATTGAATCAAGCCATGAAACCGAATGAATTGACCTTGCTCCCAGTTTTGCAAGGTCAACGCAAAGTAAGCGCTTGCTGATGCGTTATTCAGCATGGTCAGTTGAAGTACCAAGAATACCAAGGCCAAGACTTGCAACATTTTTTCGCTTAGCCACATCATGGGCACGGCCATCAATGCCGCCACAACCAGCGCCAATTGAACGGGCGCATTGATCCAACCCCAGGCATGGACAGGGCCATAGGTCAATGCCGCTGAGAGCGCCGTAGCCCCCACGCCAAGGCCCAGCAGCAAGCCCCAGGCAACAGCCTTTTGATAAAAATGCCGAACCAAACTGAACGCCAACATGCAGGGAATTAACAGGCCCAAACAGACACACAAACTTTCGTAAATGGGCAGCAATGGTTGCAACTCGACTTCTCGAACCGGCAGCCAATCGAGCCAAAGGGTGTCTTGCAAATAGAGGGCCAACGCATCTTCGGTGCGTTCCAAGACCTGGCCCAAGCCAAGTGGCACAGGTGCTGGAAACAAGAGGGCAACGGGCCACAAGGCCAGCAAGACCAAGGACCCTTTGGCATCTGGCGCAAACCAATTGGCACGAAATCGGCTCCAACGGTCAAGAAAACCAAAACGCTCCAAGGTCCAAGCACAAATAGCACCCAAGAAAGTGCCCAAGGTGTTGAGCTCCCAGTCGACATTGGAGGGCACCCTGGCTGGCAGGAAAAGCTGCATCGTTTCCATGCAGAGGGCAAGCAATGAGCCCGCAAGCAAAGACAAAATCACAGCCGGCAGATGGCGAGCACTTCGGCGCAATGCCAAAGCCACAATGAAGCCTAGCGGCGCATAGCCCAACACATTGGAAAGCACATCAAAGCCGGTCCAATACTTTGGCCAAGGTGCCAACAAAAAGGCGGTCCAGTCAACGCCCTGTGATCGCCAGTTTTCAAAGGGGTACAGGCTGGCATAAACAATCAGCGCTGCATAAATGAAAGCCAGTGGCCATGCAGCAGTTTTTTGCATGGTCGCTCTGTTTAGAAAGGCTTGACCACAACCAAGATGACCACGGCCACCATCATGAGCACGGGCGCTTCATTGAACCATCGGTACCAAACATGGCTGTGGGTGTTCTCGTTGTTTTCAAACTTGCGAAGCAATCGGCCGCAGACGTGGTGGTAACCCACTGTCAAAAGGACCACCGCCAGTTTGGCATGCATCCAAGCGTTTCCGGGTCCCCAGCCGATGCCAACGCCCCACCACAACCAGACACCCAAGGCGACGGCCGGCACAGACAACAAGGTCGTAAAGCGCATCAGTTTTCTGGCCATCAGCAATAGCCGGTCTCTCTCGGCCATTGAACCTTCGGGCACCATGGCCAAGTTCACGAAGATTCTGGGCAAGTAAAACAAGCCAGCAAACCAGCTGGCCACGAAAACGATGTGAAAGGCTTTGATCCAGAGCATGGGCAGAGTGTAGCCGCGCCTATTGGCGCAGGACAAGGCAGAAAATAGCCACAGTTTAAGAAATCACTCACGCAATCTCCTAGGGGACTCCCTAAATTGTCAAACTTAGGGCACAATTTTCTGATGACACTTATCAACGCACCCTACCCCGCCAGCCGTCCTCGCCGTTTAAGAAGGACTGACTTCTCTCGCCGCTTGGTTCGCGAGCATCAACTCACCGTCGACGACCTGATCTATCCGGTCTTTGTGTTGGATGGCCAAAACCAACGCCAAGCTGTCGGCTCCATGCCCGGCGTAGAGCGCTTGAGTTTGGACTTGCTACTGCCCGTGGCCGAAGACTGCGTCAAGTTAGGCATCCCGGTCATGGCTTTGTTTCCGGTCATCGACAGTTCTTTGAAAGACCCCGAGGGCAATGAAGCGCTGAACCCTGACGGCTTGGTGCCTACCGTGGTTCGGGCACTTAAAAAACATTTTCCTGATTTGGGCGTCATGACCGATGTGGCGCTCGACCCCTTCACCAGCCACGGTCAAGACGGTTGGCTGGACGACTCTGGCTACATCTTGAACGACTTGACCTTGGCTCAGTTGGTCAAGCAAGCCATGGTTCAAGCCGAGGCCGGCGTCGACATCGTGGCACCAAGCGACATGATGGACGGCCGCATTGGCGCCATTCGTCAGTCACTCGAAGCCAAAGGATTTGTGCACACACAAATCATGGCCTACAGCGCCAAATACGCCAGTTCTTTCTATGGTCCGTTCCGTGATGCCGTGGGTTCTGCCGCCAACTTGGGCAAGGGCAACAAAAAAACTTATCAAATGGACCCTGGCAATACCAACGAAGCTTTGCGAGAAGTTGGTTTGGACATTGCCGAAGGTGCCGACATGGTGATGGTCAAACCGGGCATGCCTTATTTGGATGTGGTGCGCCGCGTCAAAGACGAGTTTGGTGTGCCGACATTTGCCTATCAGGTATCCGGTGAATATGCCATGTTGAAGGCTGCCGCTCAAAACGGCTGGCTCGATCACGATGGTGTCATGATGGAAAGTTTGCTGGCCTTCAAGCGTGCGGGTGCCGATGGCATCTTGACCTACTTTGCGCGCGACGCTGCGCGTCTCATGAAGAACGCCTAAGCCACAACGACTTAGTCTCCAACTCACATGCGGGTCTTCATTGTTTCAGGTCAGCATGTGCAGGATGCCTTGTCTTTGCCGCATGCCCTGCCAGAAAACGGCTTTGTTTGGATCGCTTGCTCTCGCACCTTCTTTGCAAGCGAGCAAATTCAAATACAGGCGTCGCTCCAAAATTTAACGGGCCACAATTTATTTGATTTGCACATTTCAGATTTGCTGAATGCGCAGCTTCCTTCGCGATTTGACTTAACGTCTTATTACGACGTACTTGTTTTTCGAAGGCTGGCCACTGCTACACGAGATACAGAAATTAAAGATTCGACCTTGCTTAAAAAAGGCAAAGGCAAATTGAGTGGGCCGCCCGCTTTGCGCCGTGTCGATACCAACCCCATTGGCTTTGCCGTTTTTGACAAAGTTCTGTTGACTGTTCACCCTGACGACTGCGTCATTCGCGAAGCTTATGCTGCCAGACTCTTAGCGACAAGCCAAGAATTGATGCAGTCTGCCCATTCCAAGGCCAAGGCGCAATTGAGCACGACCCATGAAAGTGCTGACGATCGCTCAACGGGCGCTCGGGGCATCCCCGTCAGTCCCGCCGACTTGATGCTGCGCATGGTCAGCCAGGTGGTCGACGTGTACTTGGATTTGCGCCGCGAACTCACCCGCCAGTTAGACCATTGGCAATCGGAATTGATCAACCCAGACACTCGGTTTAACAACTGGTCCGCCTTGTTGGAAGCCAGATTGTCCTTGCATCAATTGGATGAAATTTGCGAAGACCAAAGAAGCGCCATGCAAGATTGGCTGGAATCTTTGAACACTTGGACTGCGCCAACCGCCAGCGTCCCCATGAAAGAACACGAAATTTTGAAGGTGCGCAGCCGTGATGTGTTGGAGCACATTGACCGAGTGGTGCACCACGTTAGACGCTTAGAGCAAAGCATTGAAACTGCCGTGCAAATTCACTTCAATGCGCAAAGCAACCGCACCAATGAGACGATGCGAACTCTGACGTCCATCACCGCCATTTTCTTGCCCTTGAATTTGATTGCCGCTATTTTTGGCATGAACTTTGATGTCATTCCGTTGTTGCACAGCCATACCGGATTTTGGTGGACGATTGGCAGCATGGCATTGATT
>CALPYQ020000197.1 GCA_943327965.2 Singulisphaera sp. GP187 | reverse complement strand
GCGGCAACGTCCATGTCGCGAATGGCCATCCACTCACGACCAATGGCCGAGCGAACCAAGTTTTTGGCGAGTAGCCCAAAGACCACCAAAAATACCAAGCAGAACAGGTATTTTTCGACCGGCGTTTGGATGGCCATGCCAAAGACATTCAAGTTAGAAACGGACACCGAGCCCGAGGCGGTGTTGTTGGTAAACCAGCCCACGCGCAAGAACGCCCAGTCGCAAAAGAATTGTGCGGCCAGTGTGGCAACGGCCAAGTAAAGGCCTTTAACGCGCAAGCTGGGAATGCCAAAAAAGATACCCACCAAGGTGGCAAAGAAACCGCCACTCAACAGCGCAAGGATCAAGGGCATGCCTTCAATGCGAATGTAGGTGTTGTAGGCCATGTAGGCGCCTACCGCCATGAAGGCACCAGAGCCCAATGAAATTTGGCCGCAATAACCCACCAAGATGTTGACGCCCAAGGCTGCCAGGGACAAGATCAAGAAGGGAATCAAGATGGCCCTGAACATGTACTCGTCGACCAAGAAGGGTACGCCAATGAAGGCAAAAGCGACCAAGGCCAGAATAGCCCAGCGATCTTGCGCGATGGCAAAAATTTGCTGATCGCTGCGGTAAGACGTTTTAAATTGACCGTTTTCTCTGTAAAACATGTTGTTATTCCTTAGACGCGATCAATGATTTTTTCGCCAAACAAACCTTGGGGTCGGAACAGCAAGAAGACCAATGCAAGGACATACGCAAACCAAATTTCAATGCCGCCACCCACATAAGGGCCGAGAAAAACTTCGGACAGTTTTTCGCCCACACCGATGATCAGGCCACCAATGATGGCGCCAGGCACTGACGTCAAGCCGCCCAAAATAATGACGGGCAAGGCACGCAATGCCACGGTGGTCAATGAGAACTGAACACCCATTTTGGAGCCCCAAATGATGCCAGCCACCAATGCGGTAATGCCCGCCACAAACCAAACAATGACCCAGATGCGGTTCAATGGAATACCAATGGACTGCGCAGCTTGGTGGTCATCGGCCACCGCACGCAAAGCGCGACCGGTGCTGGTTTTTTGGAAAAACAAAGACAGTGCAACCACCAACAGGGCGGCAATGACTGCCGCGTAAACATCTTCTAAGTTGACCAAGACGCCGCCGGGGAAAATCGAGTCCAACAAAAAGACAGGCTCTTTGGGCATGCCCACATCGATCTTGTAAATGTCACTGCCAAAGATGGTTTGACCCAAACCATCGATGAAGTAAGTGATACCCAGTGTGGCCATGAGAAGTGTCACGCCTTCTTGATTGACCAAATGCCGCAAGACCAAGCGCTCAATGAGCCAAGCCAATACAAACATCAAGATGGCAGCCAAGCCAAAGGCGATGACATTGCTCAATATTTTGTTGTCCAAGCCCAAGATGTCTGGCACCCATTCGGCAAAACGGGCCATGGCCAAAGCGGCAAACAGCACCATGGCGCCTTGCGCAAAATTGAACACGCCAGAGGCTTTGAAAATCAAGACAAAACCAAGTGCCACCAAGGCATACAACATGCCGGCCATGAGGCCACCTAAAAGAGCTTCCAAGAAAAATGCCATGTTGTTCTCCTCAATGACTGGTGCCGAGGTAGGCACTGATCACATCTTCGTTGTTACGCACTTCTTCGGGAGTCCCGTCGCCGATTTTTTTGCCGTAGTCCAGCACCACCACGCGGTCTGAAATGTCCATCACCACACCCATGTCGTGCTCAATCAGCACAATGGTGGTGCCAAACTCGTCGTTCACATCCAAGATGAAACGACTCATGTCTTGCTTCTCTTCCATGTTCATACCGGCCATGGGTTCGTCAAGCAACAAAACTTGCGGCTCCATGGCCAAGGCACGACCCAAGTCAACACGCTTTTGCAAACCATAGGGCAATTGGCCCACGGGTGTTTTGCGGTGCGCTTGAATTTCAAGAAAGTCGATGATGTGCTCGACAAAATCGCGGTGTTTTTCTTCTTCCGCTTGGGCAGGGCCAATGCGCAAGGCTTGGAGAAAAATATTGCTCTTGATGCGCAAGTTGCGGCCCGTCATGATGTTGTCAATCACGCTCATGCCTTTGAACAAAGCCAAGTTTTGGAATGTACGGGCCACGCCCATTTCGGCCACTTGGCGGCTGTCCATGTGGTCAAAGGTTTGACCGCGAAAAGTGATGCTGCCTTCTTGCGGTGTGTAAACACCGTTGATGCAATTGAGCATGGAGCTTTTGCCAGCACCATTGGGGCCAATGATGGCGCGAATTTCGTGCTCTTTGACATTGAAAGAAATGTCTGTGAGCGCCTTCACGCCCCCAAACCTTAAGCTGATGTTGTTCACATCCAATATGACGTCACCGATTTTTTTGCTCATGTTGATTTCTCTGTGTTGAGACCCGACGGGTTCAAGCCGCAGCCTTCACGGGGACAAATGTTTTGGCATCGGAAATTTTGAGGGTGGCGCTCACACTGCCTGTGCGGCCGTCCTCAAACTTGACCACGGTTTCAATGAACTGGGTGGTCATACCGCCGTACAAAGCATCCACCAAGGGCTGGTATTTTTCGGCAATGAAGCCACGGCGAACTTTGTTGGTCCGCGTCAGTTCACCGTCGTCTGCATCGAGCTCTTTGTGCAAGACCAAGAAGCGGCTGACTTGGCTGCCCGCTAGCAATGTGTCTTCGGCCAAGTCGGCGTTAACTTGTTCAACACACTCTTTGATCAATTCGTAGACTTCAGGTTTTTGCGCCAAGTCGGTATAGCCTGCATATGGCAGGTTGCGGCGTTCAGCCCAGTTGCCCACCGCATCAAAGTCAATGTTGATCATGACGCAAACTTTTTCGCGTTGATCGCCATAAGCCACCACTTCTTTGATGTGCGGGAAAAACTTGAGCTTGTTCTCGACGTACTTGGGTGCAAACATGGCGCCGTCGTTGCTGCCACCTTTGATGCGGCCCACGTCTTTGACACGGTCAATAATTTTGAGGTGGCCATGGCTGTCTAAGAAACCGGCATCGCTGGTGTGGTACCAACCGTCGGCTGTCAACACTTCGGCAGTGGCCTCTGGATTTTTGTAATAGCCTTTCAGCAAGCCTGGCGACTTGACCAAAATCTCGCCGTTGTCGGCCACTTTAATTTCCACGCCGCGGCAAGGCACACCCACGGTGTCTGCGCGTGCTTGATTGTCGGGCTGCAAGCACACAAACACCGCAGTTTCTGTAGAGCCATAAAGCTGTTTCAAGTTGACGCCAATGGAGCGGTAAAAGCTGAACAAATCGGGGCCAATGGCTTCACCCGCGGTGTAGGCAACGCGCACGCGGCTAAAGCCGAGGTTGTTGCGCAAGGGGCCGTACACCAGCAAATTACCCAAGGCATACATGAGGCTGTTGAACAATCCGATGGACTCGCCGTCCATGCGCTTGGGGCCAACTTTCATGGCCAAGCTCATGAAGTATTTGTACAAGTTGCGCTTCAAGCTGCTGGCATCTTCCATGCGAATGCTCACACTGGTCAGCATGCCTTCAAACACCCGAGGAGGCGCAAAGTAATAGGTAGGACCAATCTCTTTCAAGTCGATCATGACGGTGGCTGAAGACTCTGGGCAATTGACCACATAGCCAGCTACTAACCACTGTGCATAACTGAAAATATTTTGACCAATCCAAGCCGGTGGCAAATAGGCCAGCACATCTTCATTGGCTGTGAGGTGATCAAATTCGGCGCCAGCTTGCGCACGGTCAATCAAGGTGCCATGCGTGTGCACCACACCTTTGGGATTGCCCGTGGTGCCCGATGTGAAGAACATGGCGGCCACATCGTCTTTGGTGCCGATCTCAACTTGTTCTTTGTAAAAATTTGGGTGCTGTTTGGCAAAGGCCGCACCAGCAGCCAACAACTCGTCCACCGAGCCTAGACCGGGTTCGTCGTATTTGCGAAGTCCTCTGGGGTCATCAAAATAAATGCGCTCGAGTGCAGCATAGGCTTCACGCACTTCCAACATTTTGTCGACTTGCTCTTGATCTTCCACCACACACAAACGAACTTCGGCGTTGGTCAAGGGGAACACACATTCGGCCGCCGCTGCGTCTTGGTACAAAGGAATTGGAATGGCACCCAAGGATTGGGCCGCCAACATGGTGGCATAAAGACGGGGGCGGTTAGAGCCCACCACAACCATGTGCTCACCGCGTTTCAATCCTGCCTGGTGCAGGCCACACGCCATGTGAGTCACCATGGTGGCCATGTCTTGCCAACTGATGGTTTGCCAAATGCCATATTCTTTTTCACGCATGGCCGGCGCAGTAGGGCGCTGAGCGGCATGCGTCAGTAGCAATTGAGGAAAGGTCGTCTGCATACGGGTCCTGGTTAGGTCACCGTCTCATCCAATAAAGAGAGACTTGTTGATTACTTAGACGGAATGCTAGACCTTCATTTGACGCTAAGTTGTCATTTCGACGACAATTGGCGACATCGCCCACTAGGATTTTCCCTAGGATTTTCAACGT
>CALPYQ020000196.1 GCA_943327965.2 Singulisphaera sp. GP187 | reverse complement strand
TTCAACGCCCTTCACATAGAACTTGATACCGCCCAAGAACTTGTCATCGGCAACCGCATCTTTGGCCAAGATTTCTTTGCCATCTTGTCCAACGATAGGACCTTTCCAGATGACAAAGCTACCGTCTTTCAGGCCCGCTCTAATTTCGTCGACTTTCTTCTTGGTATCTTCTGGCACATCGGCGGCCACAGACACCATGTCGATAGCGCCTTCTTTAACGCCCCACCAGCTTTGGCCAGTTGACCACTTGCCATCGAGTGCTTCGCCCACGGCCTTGATGTAGTAAGGCGCCCAGTTGATGATGGCAGAACCCAAGTGCGCCTTGGGGCCATAGGCCGTCATGTCAGAGTCCCAACCAAAAGCGCGCTTGCCCATTTTTTCGGCTGTTTGAAGCACAGCAGATGAGTCTGTGTTTTGCATCAAGACATCGGCGCCGCCATTGATCAAGGCGGTGGCTGCTTCGGTTTCTTTGGGTGGGTTAAACCACTCGTTGACCCAAACCACTTTGGTTTTGATTTTCGGATTGACAGACTGAGCACCCAAAGTGAAGGTGTTGATGTTGCGAATAACTTCAGGAATTGGAATAGAGGCCACCACACCCAATGTGTTGGTTTTGGTCATCTTGCCTGCAATCACGCCAGCCATGTAAGCACCTTCGTAGGTACGGCTGTCGTAGGTGCGCATGTTGTCGGCTGTTTTGTAACCCGTTGCATGCTCGAATTTGATTTCTTTGTTGTCAGCAGCCACCTTCAACATGGGGTCCATGTAACCAAATGTGGTACCAAAAATAAGCTTATTGCCTTGGCTGGCAAAGTCGCGGAATACGCGTTCTGCATCTGCGCTCTCGGGCACTTTCTCAACAAAGCTGGTAACGATCTTGTCGCCAAATTCTTTTTCAAGCGCCTTGCGAGCGTTGTCGTGTGCAAAAGTCCAACCGCCATCACCGACGGGGCCCACATATGCAAAAGCCACTTTAAGGGGCTCAGCCTTGGGTGCTGCAGCGGCAGGCTTGGCTTCTTCTTTCTTGCCACAAGCCACCAGGGCAGCTGCAGCAACGATTGAAATGGCGGCGATTTTGAGAACCGATCGCTTGTTCAGAACTGTCATGAAAATTCCTTTATGGATAAACAAGGTTGCACGAAAAAAAAACATTATGAACTGGGATGAAAAGGTTTGCCTAAAGAGGCCGGCATGTTGACCTTAATCCAAGCAGGATTTCGCGAGATCAAAGCCAAAACCACAATGGTTGCCAGGTAAGGCATTGCCGACAGCAACTGACTGGGCACTTGAACGCCTAAACCTTGCAAATGGAATTGCAGCATGGTGACCCCCCCAAACAGGTAAGCGCCAAGCAAAATTCGCGCCGGCCGCCACGTTGCGAAGGTGGTCAAGGCCAAGGCAATCCACCCTTTGCCAGCCACCATCCCCTCAACCCACAAGGGTGTGTAGGCAATTGAAATGTAGGCGCCTGCCAATCCACACAAAGCCCCGCCGGCAATGACTGCAAAAAGTCGAATGCGGCGAACTGGATAGCCCAGCGCATGCGCCGATTCGGGGGATTCCCCCACCGACCGCAGCACCAAGCCTGTGCGCGTTTTGTAAAGGAACCAAATTAATGCAAAAACAAACGCAATCACGCCATACACCAGTGGGTGTTGCTTGAACAGCGCAGGGCCGACCAAAGGAATGTCGGCCAAAAACGGAATTTCAAAAGACGGCCTGGGCGGCAATTTTTCTTGGACATAAGAAATGCCAACAAAGGCAGAAAATCCAACGCCAAATAAACTCAGGGCTAAGCCAGTGGCGTACTGGTTGGTACTGAGGTAAATGACCAGACCACCAAAGACAGCGGCCAACAGCGCACCCGCCGCCATGCCGGCCAAAAAGCCCATTGCATCGCTGCCGGTATGCACCACGACGGCAAAACCAGCAATGGCTGCACACAGCATCATGCCCTCGGCGCCTAAGTTAACAATGCCCGCCTTCTCGTTGATGAGCAAACCCATTGCAGCAATGGCCAATACCGTGCCTGCGTTGAGGGTGGCTGCAATGAGCAATGCGTAGGATTCCATCAGACTCTCCTGCCCTGCCAGCGCAAACGATAGGCCACCAAAGTGTCGCAGGCCAGCAAGGTAAATAACAGCAAGCCCTGAAACACGCCCGTAATGGACTTGGGCAAGCCCATGCGAGATTGCGCCAGTTCACCACCGATGTAAAACATGCTCATGAGCACGGCAGAAAACACCATGCCCACCGGATGCAATCGGCCCACATAGGCCACGATGATGGCGGCAAAGCCATACCCGGCAGGCACATAGGGCGTCAGTTGACCGATTGGCCCTGCCACCTCCAAAGCGCCCGCCAATCCGGCAGCGCCGCCCGACACCATGAGCGCAATCCACAATGCCTTGCGAGACGAATAGCCTGCGTATTTGGCAGCCGCAGGTGCAAGGCCGCCCACTTGTTGGGCAAAACCTGCTCGTGTTCTGAACAAGAAAATCCAAACCGCTACGACACCTATCAAGGCCAAAATTAAGCCGGCACTGACCCGCGATCCAGTCATCAGTCTGGGGATTTGCGCCACAGCCTCGAATGTTTTGGATTGCGGGAAGTTGTAGCCTGCGGGATCTTTCCAGGGGCCATAGACCAAAAAACCGAGAACCATGTCGGCCACATAGACCAGCATCAAGCTGACCAAAATTTCGTTGGCATAGAAACGATCTTTGAGCCATGCCACCAAACCGGCCCAACACATGCCGCCAATGGTGCCGGCCAACACCACGGCCACCACAATCCAACGTCCCGTCTCTTTGTCGGCAAGCAAAGCCACACCGCTGGCTGCAACCGCACCAATTACAAACTGTCCTTCGGCACCAATGTTCCAAACATTGGAGCGATAAGCCACAGCCAAGCCCAACGCAATGATCAACAAGGGCGTGGCCTTGACCATGAGCTCACCCAGCGCATAAGCCGACTTCAGCGGTTCCCAAAAAAACATTTGCAAACCACGAACGGGGTCTTTGCCCAAAAGTACAAACAGGCCAATTCCCATGGCGACCGTCAGAATCAAAGCCAAAACAGGCGATGCATATCGCCAAAGCTCTGAAGCTTGGGGGCGGCGTTCAAGCTTCAGCATGTGACTCCCAAAGTCCGCTCATCCATTCGCCAATTTGAGCCACTGAAGCGTTTTTTCTGTCAATGGAAGGCGACAATTTGCCATTGGCCATAACGTACATGCGGTCACAAATTTCAAACAGCTCATCCAACTCTTCACTGACCACCAATACAGCACAGCCTGCATCGCGCAAAGCCAACAACTCACCTCTAATTTGAGCCGCGGCCCCCACATCAACACCCCATGTGGGTTGTGAAACCAGCAATACCTTTGGGTTTGCATCGATCTCGCGGCCCACAATGAATTTCTGCAAATTGCCGCCCGACAATGATTGCGCTGCGGCTTCCGTACCGTTGGCCTTCACATTGAATTGATCAATCACTTTTTGGGCTTGTGCTTGCAAGGCCCGCATGTCAATCCACCCACTGGGGGCAATGGCCTCTGAACGTGTCAGCAGCATGTTTTGCGCCAAACTCAGAGATGGCACTGCACCCCGACCCAGTCTTTCTTCGGGCACAAAATGCAAGCCTACTTGACGCCTGTCATGGGCGTCCAAATGGCCCACATCGTTTTGTAGAAGTTGAATGGCCTGCGCAGGCGCGCGCGTGTCTTCGCCCGACAAAGCGTAAAGCAATTCACGTTGCCCGTTGCCGGATACCCCCGCAATACCAACCACTTCGCCAGAACAAACTTGCAAATTGATGCCTTGCAGGTCAACTCCAAATTGATCTTCCTTTTGCAGGCTCAAATTGAGAGTTTGAAACAAGACTTCGCCAGGTGTGCGCTCTTGATGTTTCAAGGCCGGGGGTTCAGCGCCAATCATCAATCGGCTGAGCGATGCATTGGACTCCTCCCTGGGGTTGCAAACGCCTGTGACCTCGCCGCCGCGCAGCACTGTGCAGGCAGTGCACAGCTCTCGAATTTCATGCAGTTTGTGGCTGATGTAGAGCAAACTACATCCTTCACTCACCAGCTTTTTCAAAACAACAAAAAGTTTTTCAACGGCCTGCGGTGTCAATACCGAGGTAGGTTCATCCAAGATCAATAGCTTGGGTTCGGTTAGCAAAGCGCGAATAATTTCAACCCTTTGCATCTCACCCACGCTCAAAGTGTGGACTGGCCTTGACGGATCAATGTCCAAGCCGTACTCGGCAGCTTTTTGATGAATGCGTTGCGTGACATCGCTTAACTGAAGCGATTTGTCCAAGCCAAGCCAAACATTTTCTGCCACGCTTAGAGTGTCAAACAAACTAAAGTGCTGAAACACCATGCTGATGCCCAGCGCCCTGGCTTGTTGAGGATTTTTAATCTGCACGGGCAGGCCGTTGTATTGAATCTCACCCTCATCTGGCTTGACCGAGCCATAAATGATTTTCATGAGGGTCGATTTGCCGGCACCGTTTTCGCCC
>CALPYQ020000195.1 GCA_943327965.2 Singulisphaera sp. GP187 | reverse complement strand
CGGCTCAAACGTGGCTCTGTTTCACCTGATATCCTACAGATAGTTAGCAGTTTAGTTTAGTTTAGTAGGTGCCCTTCTCCTCGCTGCTCGCATGGGGCCTTCTAACCTGAAGATTTTGCCGGCATCTTCGACATGGATCATGACCAATGCAGAGTCGTATTCGTAATGGCCTGAATTGAACAAACCCACCACTTGCATTTGTTTCAAGCGCGGCAAAACGCCCGCCGGGGTCACTTGGCCATTGGGAGAAATAAGCGTCACAGGATCGCCCAAACGGAGCCCCAGTTGCCTGGCCAAATCAAGACCTAAAACCACGCCAAATTGACCTGGCTGCAAGGCTTCAACACCCGGCAAGTTGAGACCTTTGGCGTTTGGTTGGCGAGCGTTGCTAGACATGCCGGCCGTTAGATCGACCACACTAGGCTCTAAAGCGGGGTCAATGCCCCGAACCATGACACCTTTCATGTCCTCGCCCCGGGCCAAAAGCGCTTGGGCCGAAATGAAGGGGGCCGCGCCCAAGACTTGGTTGTTCAACTTCACTTGTTGGAGGGTGCCCGCCAAATCTTCTAAGGCGCCGCCATCGGCTGACACAATTTCAATGTGAGAAACCACGCTCAGCATGCGGTCTCGGACTTCTTTTTGAAAGCCATTCATGACCGACAAGACAATGACCAAGGCTGCCACGCCAAGGCCAATGCCCAGCATGGAAACGCCCGAAATGAAGGAAATGAACCCATTTCGGCGCGTGGCACGGCCTGCGCGGGTATAGCGCCAACCTAGAACCAACTCGTAGGGCATTTCAAATTTCATCTCGCTTATTTTCCTCTATCAAGCAACCCGCAAGCCTGTGCGGTTAAGGGGTGATTGTGTCATCCCTGACAATAGCACCATGAAAGACGGTCTAACCCCTCACCCTGCGCCTGCCGGTTTGAACATGCAACACAGCATCATTGCCTATGCATGCAACCCCAGTGAGCCCCTCTCTGAGGGCTTAGGCACCTTGAATTTGCCTCATTTGGCAACATTATTGAGCAAGATGACTTGTGTATCGCAGGGCTTCACCTCGACGGACCTTGAAAGTGGCAAACACCCTGAAGCGGCTTACTTGATGCCCCACGAGTCTGTTTTGAATTTGTGGAAGTTGACGCCTCACTATGGCCCCGAAGCCATCATCACCCCCTGCCACTGGCAAGTGGGCATGAATGAAGTGGTCATGCTCAACCCTGCAGAGATTCAACTCTCGGCAGAAGAATCTCAAGCCTTGTTGGCGGCCATTCAACCTTACTTTGCAGAAGACGGGCTCGAAGTCACTTATGAAAGCCCTTTGGTCTGGCGCGCCAAAGGTGCCTTGTTCAATGACTTGCCCTTTGCAGCCCTTGAAAGGGTTGTGGGACAGCACGTCAATGCTTGGATGCCGTCGGCCTCCAAAGCACGATCCTTGCAAAGGCTACAAAGTGAAATGCAGATGCTGCTTTACCAACACCCGGTGAATGACCAGCGCAGCATGCAAGGCCGATGGACTGTGAACTCTTTTTGGGTTCATCGCCAAATGGAGCAACTCTACCCATCAACGCATCCTGCAATGTTGCACCTTGATTTGAGGGAGGCCAGCCTTTTGTCCAATGCATTGCAGTGGCGAGAGCATTGGGAATCTTTGGATCGCACAGTTTGCAAAGCCATGCTTGACGCAATGAATGCGGACCATGAAATTTCACTGACGCTTTGCAGTCTTCATGCTTGGCGTCATTACCGCTTGCCCCAAAAATCACTTTTGAACAATTTGAAACGCCTGTTTTCAACCACAACCGTCCAAAAAGAATTAGGCGCTTTACTCAAAGACGCACCCACCCCATGAGTTTTCAAATACAAACCCGCGATGTGCCGCCTCGCAGTGCCTGGACCCTTGAACAAGCAGGCATTCACCCTTTGCTTTCTAAATTGTTTGCAGCTCGCGGCATCGTCAGCCCCGAAGAATTGGACGATGGGCTGGCCAAGTTATTGGCGCCCAACACACTGAAGGGCACACAGGAAGCCGCCAAACTTTTGGCCAACGCCATCTCTCAAAATTTAAAACTGTGCATCGTGGCCGACTACGACTGCGACGGCGCCACAGCCTGCGCCGTCGGCCTTCGAGGGCTGCGCATGTTGGGCGCCCAGCAAGTCAGCTACATCGTGCCCGATCGGGTGGTTGATGGTTACGGGCTGACGGCATCGATTGCCAAGCGCGTGAAAGATTCAGGTGCAGACATCTTGATCACCGTTGACAACGGCATTGCCAGCATGGAGGGCGTTGCCACAGCGCAAAGTTTGGGCATGCAGGTGCTCATCACCGATCACCACTTGCCTGCCGCCCAAGTGCCGGCTGCAGAAGTGATCGTGAATCCCAATCAAGCGGACTGCACCTTTGAAAGCAAGTCATTGGCCGGTGTAGGTGTGATGTTTTATGTGCTGTTGGCTTTGCGCGCAGAGTTGCGTCAACGGGGTCTGTTCTCAGCTGAAACTCAACCCAAACTGGATTCGCTACTGCCTCTGGTGGCTCTGGGCACGGTAGCCGATGTGGTCAAACTCGACAACAACAATCGGCGCTTGGTTGCCCAAGGCTTGAAGCGAATTCGGGCGGGTCTGATGCCTTGCGGCATGCAGTCACTGTTTAAAGCCGCAGGCCGCGAGCCCAAAGTAGCCACCACCTTTGATTTTGGTTTTGCCTTAGGCCCCCGCATCAATGCGGCAGGTCGACTGTCAGACATGACACTCGGTATTGAATGCCTGACCACCGACGATGCATTGCGCGCCGATGAACTGGCCCGACAACTCGATGCGATCAACCGCGAGCGGCGCGACATTGAGGGCGACATGCGCCAGCAGGCCATGGAAATTGCCGAGTCCTTGTTTGATGAAAGTGATGAACCGCCACCCGCAATTTGTGTCTTCGATCCGGATTTTCACGAGGGTGTTGTGGGCATTGTGGCGTCTCGCATCAAGGACAAATTTCACCGCCCCTGCTTTGTGTTTGCGGCCAGCAATGCGCCTGGCAAAGAACACGAACTGAAAGGCTCTGGCCGCTCCATTGCAGGCTTTCACTTACGTGACGCTTTGGACTTGATGGCCAAAAAACATCCTGACTTATTGCGCCGATTTGGCGGCCACGCCATGGCGGCAGGTTGCACCATTGAAGAAGAAAATTTAGAACAATTTGAATCTAGCTTCATGGAAGTGGCGGCTCAGTTGTTGTCGCCCGCCACACTCAAACGCAAATTAGAAACAGATGGTCCCCTAGACGTCCAGTACCGCCGTGCGGAGTTTGTAGAGGTCATGCACCGCGAGGTGTGGGGACAAGGTTTTGCACCGCCGGTGTTCAGCGAAGAAGTGGACGTGGTCTCACAGCGCTTGGTCGGTGAAAAACATTTGGCCCTGAAACTGAAACACCAAGGTCAGGCGGTCGATGGCATCTGGTTTGGTCGAATTGAACCGCTGCCCGCCAGAGTCAAACTGGCCTTTCGATTGGATGTCGATGAATGGCAGGGGCAAAAGCGAGTTCGCTTCTTGGTGGAAGCGGCTGAAATTTAAATGCGCCTGTTGGAAAGCTCAGCTGCGTTTGGCGTGCAGGGCTTTTAAAACCGCAGGCGAGACCAAGCCTTCTACTTGGCCACCCAAGGTGGAAATTTCTCTGACCAAGGTACTGCTAATGTGCTGAACCGCAGCGCTGGTGTGCAAAAAGACAGTGTCAACTTCAGGGGCCAAATGGCGGTTCATGCCCGCCATTTGTGTTTCGTAATCGTAGTCGGTCACTGAGCGCAAACCGCGAACAATGACACGTGCGTTTTGGCTACGGACAAAGTCATACAGCAAGCCAGAAAACGGAACCACGCTCACGTTGCCCAAATCTTGCGTCACTTCTTGGGCCAATGCCAAGCGTTCGTCTAAGGTGAACAAGGTCTTTTTGTGATGGGCTGCGGCCACCGCCACGACCACCTTGTCAAACATTTGGGCGGCACGGTTCACCACATCTTCATGACCCAATGTGAGAGGGTCAAAAGTTCCAGAATAAACAGCAATGACGGATCGGCTCATGCGGGGCTCCTGATCAAGTGAGGGGATTATCCCTCGGATGGGCGTTGCAGCAAATGCGCGTGCACAGCGCCCGCCTTCATGTACTTGACAGACGACAAGCCACAAGCCTGCACAGCTTCGTCTTGCCACTTTAGGGGGGCTTCCAAATAGACCCAGCCCTCAGGGGCCACCGCGTTGGCGGCAGCTTGAAGCGCTTTTTCAAAAAACAAGGCTTCAAAGGGAGGGTCTAAAAAAACCACATCCAAGCTGCCAGGCGCAATGCGTTGGAGGGCCATCATGGCATCACCCTTTTGAACTTGAACGGCATTGGCTGTCAATCGCTTTTGGGTCTCTAGCAACAAACTGATCAACTGAGCATCTTGTTCAATCATCTGTACAGACTGGGCGCCTCTAGAGGCTGCTTCAAAGCCCAATGCGCCAGTACCTGCAAAGGCGTCCACGCATTTCCAACCAGTCAGGTCTTGGCCCAACCAATTG
>CALPYQ020000194.1 GCA_943327965.2 Singulisphaera sp. GP187 | reverse complement strand
GCAGGAGGCGCCGGCGCATGGATGCTGAACAACGCTTATTCCCTAGAACTGGCCAATCAGTCTTTGGCCGATGGTGCCGACCTGATCGCGTTTGGCAGACCGTTCATTGCCAACCCAGATCTAGGTTTGCGTTTAAAACAAAACGGCCCCTTCAACGAGCCTGATCGCAGCACCTTTTATGGTGGGCTAGAAAAAGGCTATACCGATTACCCGTTTCTAAGTGCGTCTTAATGCAATGCCTGCGCCTTTTTAGCCTAGTCCAATAGGGGCCGGCGCAATTGAAACAATTCGCGTAAATAGTTTTTCATACACCGCGCTAGGCGCGTGCTTGCCAGTTAGGGGGTCTGCATTTTGATCAAATGCCAAATCCAAGGCGATCCAATCTTCGTCATTTAAAGCAGATTCAGCGGCTGGCAAAACCACCAGTTCTTCCATTCTCATGTGTTCTAAATAAGATTCAACATAGGGGCCAAATGCGTCCATAAATGCAGCCCTGCGAGTGGTGCCCAAAAGCTCCCAAGCCAACAATAAATGCAATAAGTCACGCACAGCTCTCTCGCTGTGCATGTGATCCCGTTCTAGGCGGTCTACGGCGCCCATAATTTCTGGTGCTTTTTTGACCACCTTAGGGAACAGTAAATTAGACTCTTTGGGATGGTGTAACTGCTCAGGAAATTCATCAATGTAAAAAAGCATGGCGCGCATGACTTCAAAAAACTGACGCGCATCTTCAGCTGGCCCCCGCTCAACCATCTGGCTCATTGAGCGCAGCATGGCCGCCAATGAAGCATGCTCATCGCGAATAATTTGAAGGCTTCTTTTTTTCATAATTTGTGACTTTCTGAATACACTGAACAGGTCAATGCTTCTATAGAACGTAGTCTGAAGACATTTGAATTTTCAGAAAATGACGTAGATCAAGAAATTCACTCTCAATTCAAAACCATGAATCAATCCAATACCAAGTTTCAAGGTCGTCGTGTCGAACACCAAGTGATCGGCCAAGCCACACGCGATGGCGATGGCGTCAAACTCACCCGTGTTCTAACGCAAGCGCATCAACGCCGCCTAGATCCCTTCTTGATGTTGGACAACTTTGGCAGTGACGATCCCAACGATTACGGCGGTGGTTTTCCAGATCATCCACACCGCGGTTTTGAAACCATCACTTACATGATTGCAGGCCGCATGCGGCACAAAGACAGCGCCGGCAATGAAGGCTTGTTACAAAACGGCGGAGTGCAATGGATGACTGCAGGGCGCGGTGTTGTACACAGCGAAATGCCAGAGCAAGAAGAAGGCGTGATGGAAGGTTTCCAGTTATGGCTCAATTTGCCATCACACCAAAAAATGTGTCAGCCCGCTTATCAAGACATTCAAAGTGAAAAAATTCCTGAGTTTTCTTTGCCGTCAGGGATCAAGCTGCGTGTCATTGCGGGCGAAACGCATGGCACAGCCGGCGCAGTCAATCGACCTGCTGAATTGTTTCCTACACAAACGCTTTATTTGGACATTCATTTTGATCAGGCGGCACGTTTTCAACAGCCCCTTTTGCCGGATCACAATGCATTTCTTTATGTCTATCGAGGCAGTGCCAAAGTGGTCAGTGAGCATCAAGAAACCAGCATTGGCATTCACCGAATGGCCATTCTTCAGAATGAAGGAACGGGTGTTGAAATTGCTGCAAGCGCGGGAACTAAGCTGCTTTTAATTGCAGGCAAACCACTGAACGAACCCATTGCCCAGTATGGTCCGTTTGTGATGAATACCCGGGAAGAACTGATACAAGCTGTCGATGATTTCAGAGCCGGTCTTTACAATTCATCACAATCGTAGAAAGATACAGACACATAGGAAAGCCAAACTGTCCTTTTCAATGAAAGGAATCCTGATGTCCAAATTTCACAACTCTTTTCGCAACGCATTGTTGGCTTCAATGATGGTTACGTCTGCTGGTTTTTGCTTGACTGCATTTGCACAAGCACCTGGCCCGTCACCACAAAACATGCCAAGTCAAGGCGGCCCAATGGGGATGTACCCCCACCCCATGCACGGTATGCAAGGCGGTCATGCCATGATGAACGATCCAAAACGAGAAGCACATCGTGCCGAACGTCACCAAAAGCACTTGAATGACATGAAGGTTTTTCTTCAATTACAAGCCTCTCAAGAAGCCGCATGGACGGCATTTGAAAGTGTGATGAAACAGCCTATGAAACGAAACATGGCAGCCATTCCAGCCGACATGGAAAAAATGTCAACGCCAGAAAGAATTGACAAAATGATGGCTGTCAAAGCTGAGCGTGATGCAGAAATTGCAAAGCGCATGAATGCCAGCAAAACCTTCTATGCCGCATTGACACCTGCACAACAAAAAGTGTTTGATACACACACTCAGAAATTCTTAAAGCGACATTGATTGTCAAGTAACAAGTGTGTGGAAAATTAAAGGATAACTTCAGAGTTATCCACAGATTTCTAGCATTTCAAAACTTGTTCACTTTTTGGATACACCTTGGACGCACCACCCTGCACACCCTTCAAAAGTATCCAATTTGTTGATCTATAAAGAAAAAAGAGACTTGTCCACAGAACAAGCCTCTCCTTATCTACTACTACTATGTATTAATCTATATAAAAGAAGAATACAAAGACAAAGTCAATTCAGAAATTAAATTGATTTCCTGAACATGTCCAAACTGCTTTGCCACTGAAGCATGGCAGCTTCAATGTGTCTTTCTTTCACATGGCCAAAACCTTTGATTTGTTCAGGCACCTTGGCCACATTGACAGCCATCGCATGATTTTGTGCATTCAAAGAAGCCAGCAATTCTTGGACAGTGTCTTTGTATTCTTGAATCAAGGCACGCTCTGTTTGTCTTTCTTCGGTGCGACCAAATAAGTCAAGAGAGGTCCCTCTTAAAAACTTCAATTTAGACAAAGCTTTGAAAGCCAAGAGCATGTAGGGGCTCATTTTTTGTTTGATGAGTTGGCCCTTCTCGTTGCGTTTGGCCAGCAAAGGAGGGGCTAGGTGGTAGAAAACTTTGAAATCGCCCTCAAACTGGGTTTTAACGCGTTCTAGGAACTGTTTATCGGTATGCAGACGCGCCACTTCATATTCATCTTTGTAGGCCATCAATTTGAACAATTGTTTGGCAACTGTTTCAGTCAGGCTGGTTTGCCCTAACAAAGTCTCTTTGGCTTTAACGGTCATGACAAAATCTTCATATGCTTTGGCATATGCTTTGTTTTGATAGTGAGTTATAAATTCAATTCGGTGAGCAATCAAGTCATCAAGGCTTGTGCGTTTTTTAAATTCAATCACCTGTGTTGGCGAAGTAAGCGCTTCCAACGCAGCCATTTGATGGGCTGCATGCCGGCCCCACTCAAAGGCAGCCAGGTTGTTTGCAACGGCAACTTCATTTAATTCAATGGCACGTTGCAAAGCTTCCAAACTTAATGGGACCCAGCCCTTTTGCCAGGCATAGCCCAAAATCATGGGATTGATGTAAATGGTGTCGCCCATTAACAGGGTCGACATTTTGTCAGCATCAAAACTTGCCAAGCCTTCCAATCCAACCGTGTTGGCAATTTCAGATGCACAACTTTCGGCAGGATTAAGCCATTGCGTATTTTTGACAAATGCAGCGGTAGGTGTACTGTGCGAATTCAGAGCGACATGCGTTCTGCCTTGCAACATGCGAGAAAGCGTTTCTTTACCAGCACTCACAATGGGATCGCATCCCAAAATAAGGTCGGCTGCTGCCATGCTGACACGTGTGGTTTGAATTTGATCTTGGTGTTGGGCCAATAAAACATGGCTCCAAGTTGCACCACCTTTTTGGGCCAAACCTGCAGAGTCTTGTGTGACAACACCCAAACCATCTAAGTGAGCAGCCATGCCCAACAATTGGCCAATGGTGATGACACCTGTTCCACCCACGCCAGCAACGACAATGCCATAGGCTGCAGTGCTAGATAAATTTGGAAGAACAGGCTTAGGCAACACGGGTAAACGTGTTGCATCAAACTTTTGCCCTTTAGACTTTTTCTTCAGTTGACCACCTTCAATGGTGATGAAACTGGGGCAGAAACCTTTTAGACAACTGGTGTCTTTGTTGCAAGTATTTTGGTTGATGGTTCGCTTGCGGCCCAATTCTGTTTCTAGGGGTTCAACCGACAAGCAATTAGACTGAACGCCACAATCGCCGCAACCTTCGCAAACCAATTCATTGATCATGACCCGAACAGCAGGATCGACCATGGTGCCACGCTTGCGCCTGCGCCTCTTTTCAGTGGCACAAGTTTGGTCATAAATGATGACGGTGCAGCCTTTGATTTCTCGCAGTTGCCGTTGAATGGCATCTAACTCATCGCGGTGGTGAACCATGACACCTTCAGCCAATGCAATGCCGTTGTATTTTTCGGGTTCGTCTGTCACAACTTTGATCACAACCGCACCTTCGGCTCGCATGCTTTGTGAAATTTGAACCACACTGTGACCTTCAGCACGCTCGCCAACACGCTGGCCACCTGTCATGGCCACAGCATCGTTGTACAAAATTTTGTAGGTGATGTTGATGCCAGCAGCGAT
>CALPYQ020000193.1 GCA_943327965.2 Singulisphaera sp. GP187 | reverse complement strand
TGCGTGGCACAAGCGTGTGCAATGGTCGACGTTGTTGGAGCCAAAACCTGTTCGCACCAACTTTTGGAACAAGTAGGCTTCCTCGTTGCTGCCCTTGGCAGAGCCAAAGCCCGCCAAAGATTTGGGACCCTGCACATTGCGCAATTGTTTTAATTTGCCAGCGCCCAAAGCCAAGGCTTCTTCCCATGTGGCTTCTCTGAAAACAATCGACCAATCTGCTGCGTTGCGATTGAGATGTTCAATGGCTTCGGGATCTTTGGGCACACCCGCTTTGCGAACAAGTGGCACTGTGAGACGCTGAGGATGTTCAATGTAGTCAAAACCAAACCGACCTTTGACACACAAACGATTGTGATTGGCCGGACCGTCTCGCCCATCGACGCTGACAATTTTGTTGTCTTTGACCTTGTAGGTTAGCAAACACCCGACACCACAGAATGGGCAAACGGAGTCCACTTCCTTGTCGACCACTTGCGAGCCCACTTGGGTCTTGGGCATCAATGCGCCAGTGGGGCAAGCCTGCACACACTCACCGCAGGCCACACACGTGCTGCTACCCATGTCATCTTGTAAATCAAACACAATTTGGCTGTCCGCCCCTCGATGGGCGTAACCAATCACGTCGTTCACTTGTTCTTCACGGCAGGCGCGTACGCAGCGGTTACATTGAATACAAGCGTCCAAGTTGACGGCCATGGCGGGGTGAGTCACATCGGCACCGGGCTGTTTCCGTTGAAGGCTTTGCAGTTCGGGTCTGACCGTTACGTTCAATGTCTGCGCCCAATCACTCAACTCGCCATGTTGTCCTGCCTCGGTCCACTTGTGACCTTGCTCGGGCATATCAGACAGCAACAACTCCAACACCATCTCTTGGCTTTTCTTGGCACGAAGACTTTGGCTCAACACCTCCAGGCCAGGCGTAACGCTGCGGCAGCAACTGGGCGCCAGCGTTCTCTCGCCCTTAATTTCGACCACACACGCACGGCAATTGCCATCTGCGCGCATGCCTTCTTTGTAGCAAAGGTGCGGTATATCAATGCCATGGCGCTTGGCCGCACTGAGAATGGACTCGCCTTCAAAGCCCACCACCTTTTGATCGTTCAGCTTGAACTCAACGGTTGGTGGCGCTAGCAATTCTTTTGAAACAGGTGCGTTCATTCAGGCCACCTCCTGCGGAAAATACTTTTGCACACACCGAATGGGGTTGGGCGCCGCTTGACCCAAACCACAAATGGAAGCGTCGGCCATCACTTGATTCAAGTCTTCCAAGGTGGTGGTGTCCCAAACCGGTGCTTGCATTAACTGCACGGCCTTGGCAGTCCCAACCCGGCATGGCGTGCACTGACCACAACTCTCATGCGCAAAAAAATTCATCATGTTGAGCGCTGCATGGCGTGCTGAATCTTGATGACCCAACACAATGATGGCAGCAGAGCCAATGAAGCATCCATAGGGTTGCAAGGTGTCAAAATCTAGCGGAATGTCTTTGAGTGACGCAGGCAGAATTCCACCTGATGCACCGCCTGGCAAGTAAGCATAAAACTGATGACCCTCTTGCATGCCACCGCAATACTCTTCAATTAACTCGGCAATGGTGATACCAGCAGGCGCCAACTTCACACCTGGTTTTTTGACACGGCCACTGACACTGAAGCTGCGCAAACCTTGACGTTCATGGCGTCCGTAACCAGAAAACCACTTGGGTCCTTTTTGCACAATGTCGCGAACCCAGTAAAGGGTTTCAAAGTTGTGCGCCAAGGTTGGCCTTCCAAACAAACCAACCTGCGCAATGTAAGGCGGACGCATGCGAGGCTCTCCGCGCTTGCCTTCAATGCTTTCAATCATGGCCGACTCTTCACCACAGATGTAGGCACCTGCGCCTCGACGCAATTCAATTTTTGGCAAGTCAACGGGCAGATTGGCTTGGAGCTTGAGGCGTTCTGCTTCCAGAATTTGTCGGCAACCGTGGTATTCATCGCGCAAATAAATGTAGATGGCATCGATACCGACCACATGCGCAGCCACCAACATGCCCTCTAAAAAACGATGCGGATCGCGCTCTAAATAAGTTCGGTCTTTGAAGGTGCCTGGCTCGCCTTCGTCAATGTTGACCGCCAACAAGCGAGGCGCAGCTTGCTCACGCACAATGCGCCATTTTCGACCCGCGGGAAAACCTGCACCGCCTAAGCCGCGCAAACCAGAGTCTTCCATGGCTTGCAACACTGCATCGGTATCCAGCTCTCCATTGACCAAGGCATTTAACAACTGATAGCCGCCGTCGGCAACATAGGCATTGAAGTCAATGTAGTCGGGTACCACTGCCTGTACAGATTGAGATTGAACTGCTTGCATGATTTTTTCTGCAGAGGCATGGCCAATTTCGTGTTGGTGCACAACCGCTACTGGCGCTTGCTCACACCGGCCCATGCAAGGGGCCGCCGCTACTTTCACGTTGTCTTGGCTCAGAGACGCCTTTAACTTGTCCAACAAGCTTGCTGCACCGGCCATGTCACAACTGAGGCCATCACAGACACGCACTGTAAATTGGGGTGCCGTCTCGCCATCGCGAATGATTTCAAAGTGATGGTAGAAAGTTGCGACCTCATAGACCTCGGCCATTGGGATGTTCATCAACTTGGCCAAGGCCACCAAATGACGTTCCTGCAATCCACGGTAAAAGTCATTGATTGAGTGCAGGTGCTCAATCAGTAAATCACGACGCTGCCTCAAAACATCCTCATCAAATTGCAACAGAGCTCGGACTTCTTCGAGGGCTATTTCATTAACCTGGCGCCCTTTCAGTTGACTCTTCTGACGAATTTTGAACGCCATGTCTTCTGGACTTGCGAAGGCCACCACAGACGGCATTGATGATTTTGAAGCTGACATAAGTGAAAGATTTTAAAGGATTGCTGTGTTTGGGGCTTATCTTGTTTGCCTTTGAGGCATAAGATGTTTCGATGAACCTCCCATCTGATCTCCTGAGTTTTCTAACTGCACTGGGCGTTGGATTCCTGATCGGCATAGTGAGAGAGCGCCTGCATCAACCAGGCGCCATGATGGCTGGCGTTAGGACTCACACGGTAGCCGCCTTGATGGGCGCAGTCGCATTCAGTTTGGGAATGCCGGTTTTTGTGGCTGCGCTAAGCATCACTGGCCTTTTAATTGGTGTGGGTTATTACAGGTCCTTTGCAACAGATCCTGGCATGACTGGCGAAGTATCTCTGGCCATGACCGTGCTGCTGGGCGGATTGGCAGTACCGTCCAGTTCATTGGCCGCCGCTTTGGGTGTCGTCATCGCTGTTCTTTTGTTTCTTAAAAAACCACTTCGCAAATTCAGTCAAGAATTACTCACTGAATATGAATTAGAAGATGCACTCATTCTTTTTGCCGCAGCAATCATTGTTCTGCCTTTGCTGCCACAAACTGCCATCGATCCTTGGGGTGCTCTCAAACCATTTGCCATTTGGAAAGTCGTCGTCATCATCATGTGCACTGGCATGCTGGGCCATTTGGCCATTCGCCTCAAAGGTGTTCAGTGGGGCTTGCCAATTGCCAGCCTTTTGTCAGGCCTAATTTCTTCCACGGCCGTCATCATAGATTTGGGCAGGAAGGTTAAACAAGACTCAACCATGACCGGTATTGCCTGTGCCTCAGCCCTTCTCTCTACACTCGCCTCACTGATTCTTTTTGCGCTGGTTTTAGGCGCCAGTTCAATGCACCTGCTTCAGTCGGTTGTCGTGCCGCTTTTGTTGGGGGGCCTGTCGCTGCTGCTGACAGCTGTTGCATTGTTCAAACGCCATCAACTTCCTTTGAACTTTGCGCTCACCAGCAGTCAACGTGCTTTTCAATTGCAGCATGTCCTCATGATTGCCTTCAGCATTAGCAGCATCAGCCTTGTCGCCACTTGGATTGGCGCTGTTTACGGACAGCCGGGCACCTTCATCTCTGCTGTTGTGGTTGGATTTGCAGAAATCCATGCAGCGGCCGTTAGCATTTCTCAATTGGTGAATCCTCAGGATCCCGTCAGCCCATTGGCACGCTGGGGGGTATTGGCCATTTTGATGGCCAGTGTGGTATCAAAATCGGCTTTGAGCTTTATCAGTGGCGGGCAAAGCTATGGGCTGAAAATGACGGCCGCGCTCACACTCTTTGTCCTTACCGCTGGCATCGGCATTGCATTCACTTAAATAGTGTTCGTGTTTTTCCGCGTTTAAATGACTGTCTTTCTCGTGTAGGCTTAAGCCCAATTTCTATGAGGTACTTGTATGTCTGAATCTCCCTACATTCCGCCCAAAGTTTGGACTTGGCAAAAAGCCAATGGTGGACGATTTGCCAATATCAATCGCCCCGTTGCAGGCGCAACGCACGAACAAGCCCTGCCACGCGGCAAGCATCCTTTGCAACTTTACTCCTTGGGCACGCCCAACGGCATCAAGGTGACAGTCATGCTGGAGGAGTTGCTTGAGTTGGGCCATGCAGGCGCCGAATACGACGCTTGGCTGATTCGAATTAACGAAGGCATGCAGTTCAGCAGCGGCTTTGTCGAAGTCAATCCCAACTCCAAAATTCCAGCACTGCTTGATTACAGTGGCAC
>CALPYQ020000192.1 GCA_943327965.2 Singulisphaera sp. GP187 | reverse complement strand
TGAGCAATGGCCGGCGAGGGCGAACCTGAAACATTTCCTGAACTGGATGAATTACCAGCAGGCGCAGGCAAGGTCCCTGCATTGGCTTGCTTGTTCAGCCAGTCGCTCAGGGGGTCGTTGCTTTGGGTTCTTTCTGCAATCCAACTTTCAAGTGGATCCACTGGCACGGTGGGGTAGAGATCAAGCACCAAACGGTGTTTGTAGTCGCCAACAGGCGTGAGGGCAAACACTTGAGGTTGCACCGCTTGTTTCAAATCAAACACCATGCGCACGACGCCAGGACTATTTTGTGCAACACGAACACCCGTGATGTTGGGGTCGTCCGGCTTGATTTTGCCAACCCATTCTTTGATGGAGGGATTGAGTTCCAAGCCTTCAATGTCAATGGCCAAACGAGGCGGTGAGGGCACAAAGGTGTATTTGGTTTTCAGGGCAACGTCGGACTCCAATGTGACGCGCGTGTAATCTCTGGCGGGCCACACCCGAACAGCCACCAAACTTGCGCCTCTGCAAATGTCGGCCCAACCCAGCATCAAAGCCAGGCCAGAAGCCTTGAGCCAATCACGTCTCTGTAGGGTCATGGTGAGTAGTTGCAGGTGGGATGGCTTTGACCAGCCCTTGAAGAATTTGGTGGCCTTGCGATGTACTTGCCAAGGCTTGAACGTGGCGAGCCTCATCGGCATCCACTGTGAGGGTCAATTGAAGATCAGGCTTTGGCAACATGCCTTGCGCTTGGTTTGGCCACTCGGCAATTTTCAAGCCGGTGCTGGCAAACAAATCTCGAAACCCAGCCTCTTCAAACTCTTGCGGATCGTTAAATCGGTAGAAATCGAAATGCCAAATGGCCAAGGCTTGTTGGCTGATGGGATGGCAACCTTCGTGTGGTTCAACCACCGCGTAAGTGGGACTTTTGATGCGGCCTTCAACGCCTAAAGCCTGCAACAGATGACGCACAAAAGTGGTCTTTCCTGCGCCCAAATCGCCGATCAATTCGATGTAGGCGTTTTGCAGGGGCGCCAACTGCGCCAAAACTTGTGCGAAAGCACGCGTGGCAGCTTCATCCGGCCAAAGCCATTGCGCTGTGACATCCTGTTGAGGAGTTCCTACAATCGCTGGGTGAACACCGCTCATCAATCTCTTTCTATGGCAACGCCATCGGGCCCCTTGGACGCCTCGGCTTTGTGGTCTGAGCTGCAATCGGCAGCCCGGGAACTGGGATTTTCGCAAATTGGCGTGACAGGTGTGAATTTATCCGAGGCTGAGCCGGGTTTAGAGGCTTGGCTGGCGGCAGGTTTTCACGGCAGCATGAACTATATGGCAAGCCACGGGCTAAAGCGCGCCCGGCCAGCAGAATTGGTGCCCGGTACGGTCAGCGTCATCACGGTTCGGATGGACTATTTACCGGGCAATGTACAAAACTTGACGGCCGATGCTGCCTGGCAAGAACTAGAGCAGCCTCAAAAGGGCGTGGTGTCTGTGTACGCCCGTGGACGCGACTATCACAAGGTTTTGCGCAGTCGATTGCAAAAACTTCAAGATCGCATGGCCCAGATGCTTGGGCCGTTTGGGCACCGCGTGTTCACAGACTCGGCCCCTGTCATGGAAGCAGAATTGGCAGTCCGAAGCGGGCAAGGCTGGCGCGGCAAAAACACCTTGGTTCTGCAAAGAGACGCGGGCTCATTTTTCTTTTTGGGTGAATTGTTCGTGGATATGGCATTGCCACAAACCGAAGCCGTTTCAGAGCACTGTGGCTCATGCACCGCCTGCATGGATGTCTGCCCCACCCAAGCCATCGTGGCACCCTACCAGTTAGACGCTAGACGTTGTATTTCTTACCTCACGATTGAACATGCGGGGCCGATCCCCCTTGAGTTCAGAGCCCTCATTGGCAACCGCATTTATGGTTGCGACGACTGCCAATGGATTTGCCCATGGAACAAGTTTGCAAAGCGAAGCCCTTTGCCAGATTTTGAAGCACGCGATGCACTGATGTCACCTTCATTGGTCGACTTATTGAATTGGGATGAACCCACCTTTTTGCGCATGACAGAGGGCAGTGCCATTCGGCGAATTGGCCATGCGCGTTGGTTGCGCAATGTGGCTCTGGCTGCAGGCAATGCCTTGTCAAAACCGGACCAGCTTTCGGTGTCTGAAAAGCAAGCCTTGGTGCAAGCCCTCAAGCGTTGGGAAGGTCATTCAGACCCAGTGGTACAAGAGCAAGTGTCTTGGTCTTTGCAGCAAGTTGGCTAAAAGCGTAACTCTCTCAACACGCCCAATGCAAAGGGTAAACTGACCATGCCCAAGAGGGTAGACAGCGTGACCAACCCAGCCACATAGGGGCCGTTGTAGCCCATGCGTGCAGCCAGCACATAACAACTTGAGGCAGTGGGCAATCCAGAAAATATCAGCAACACGGTGGTTTGCACGTCGTTGAGCTCAAACAATTGAGCCAAGCCCCAGGCCAAGCAAGGTAGAACCAAGTGCTTGAGCAAGAGTACCAAACCGCCCAACAGCTTGCCTTGGTTCAAAGCTTTGAGTTCCATGCCAGCGCCAGCTGACATCAGGCCCAAAGCCAAGGCGGCAGCGCCAATGCGTGTCAGAGTAGGGTCCATGAAACTTGGAATTCGAAAGCCAAGTAAGTTAAATGCCAGCCCACTCGTCGTGGCCAAAATAAGTGGATTGCGAATGAGTTCTTTGACAAAACCACTTTCACCTTGGCGGGCCATGGGCCATACGGCGCCCACATTGAACATGGGAACGCAAAAACCAATCAAAACAGCAATAAGCAGCAGCCCTTCAGACCCTGTCAATCGCTCAACCAATGCCAAGGCAATGTAGGAGTTAAACCGAAATCCAATTTGAGCACTGGCCGCATGGTCTCGGCGGTCTATATGTCGTCCTAGCCATGGCCAGTAGGGAAAGGTGTAGGACAGCAAGATACCTAAAAAACCCATGCCAACGCCCGCAAATAAGAAGCTCGAAGTGGCCTGAATATCCAAGGGGCTTTTCACGATAGAGTGAAACAGCAAAACTGGGAATAAAAAATAATAGACCAAGAACTCAACCTGTTGCCACACAGGACGGTTCAATCCTGTGTACCGGCATAAGAAATAACCGCACAGGATGAGGGAAAAGTCTGGCAAAAGCAGTTGGGCAAAATTCACCCCATTAGCATAACGGCAGTCTTTCCTGTTTTCGGCTACTAAGTTGTTGAGATAATGCTTATGATGTTGATCAGTTTATTAGAGGAGTTGAAATGAACCGTCGTACAAGTTGGGTGGCTGCGGCTACTTTGTTGGCGCTCAGCGCCAGTGGTACTGTTTTGGCGCAAGCCTATCCCAATAAAGTCATTCGTTTGCAGGTGCCATTTGCACCTGGCGGTACCACAGACATTGTGGCCCGCGTTATTTCCGAGCCATTGGGCAAAGCCTTGGGCCAATCCGTCATTGTGGAAAACAAAGCGGGCGGCGGCGGTGTCGTAGGTGCCACAGAAACAGTGCGTGCTACACCTGATGGTTATTCTTTGGGAATGGCCACGGTCTCCACCACGGCAGCCAACCCTGCCATCAACCCCAAAAATCCCTACAACCCAGTCACCGACTTCACGCCCATCATCAACATTGCGGCTACGCCCAATGTGATTGCGGTGCACCCCAGCTTTCCTGCGCGCAACTACAAAGATTTTGTGGCTGAGTTGAAGAAAAATCCTGGCAAATATTCCTATGCTTCTTCCGGAACAGGTGGCATTGGCCATCTGCAAACTGAGCTGTGGAAAAGTTTGGCTGGCGTGTTCATTACCCACATTCCTTATCGCGGTGCTGGCCCAGCTCTGAACGACACCGTTGCGGGACAAGTGCCCATTATTTTTGACAACATGCCTTCCGCTTTGCCCTTCATTCAGACTGGCAAATTGATTCCCATTGTGGTGGCGGCGCCGCAGCGCATGACGCAATTGCCCAACGTTCCCACTTTCAAAGAGGTGGGTTTGGAGCCCGTCAACCGCATGGCCTACTACGGTATTTTGGGTCCCAAGAATTTACCCAAAGAAGTGGTTGACAAGGTTAGCAATGGCGTGAAGAAAGCCTTGGAAGATCCAGCTGTTCGCAAGCGCATTGAAGACACAGGCTCTTTGATTGTTGCCAATACGCCCGATCAGTTTGCGGCGCAAATTAAGGCTGAGTTTGAAGTCTACAAAAAAGTCGTGGACGCTCAAGGCCTCAAGTTGGATTGATGCCAGAAAACAACCAAGCCGCCATCGACCGCTTTGTTGATGCGGTTTGGTTAGAAGATGGTTTGTCGGCCAACACCTTGGCCGCCTACCGACGAGACCTCACCGCACTGGCGCAGTGGTTGCAGCAAAATGCCGCAACCGCATTGGATGCGGCGCAAGAGTCTCACCTGCAAGCTTACTTTGCAGCACGTCACAGCCTCTCCAAAGCCACCTCTGCCAATCGGCGCCTGACTGTTTTTAAGCGGTATTACCGTTGGGCCCTGCGTGAGCGCATTGTTCAGGTCGATCCCACCCTCCGAATGTTGGCCGCCAAGCAAGCCTTGAGGGTGCCTAAAACCTTGTCGGAGGACCAAGTGGATGCTTTGCT
>CALPYQ020000191.1 GCA_943327965.2 Singulisphaera sp. GP187 | reverse complement strand
TGTGAAGAACATACGGCGCGCCGTGGACTGACTAAAGTATTTGCGAACAAAGGTCATGCCGCCTGCCAAACCCACATTGATTTCAGGCATGGACACATAGGAATCCTTTGAAGCCACCCAGATGTCTGAAGCCATGATCAAACCAAAACCCGCGCCCATAGCGGGGCCATTGATGGCCGCAATGATGGGCTTGCTGCACTCAGCCACGGCATAGTAACTCTCCCGCACCAAACGGTTGTGACGGCCATAAGCACCTGGCTTGCCCGCTAAATTTGGACGCTCGCGGATGTCTGCACCGGCTGAAAAAACTTTACCTGATCCCGTTAAAACAATGACACGCACCTCATCCATGTCGGACAACAAATCAAATAGCTCCGTAATTTCAGCGCGGTTTTCGGCATTTTGTGCGTTAACAGGCGGACGGTTCAAGGTGACAACCGCAACGTAATCGGCAATCTCAACTTTGAGTGTGTTGTATTCCATGGTGTTTCCAAATGAGTCAAAAATAATGTTCAAAGAAAAGCTTACTTGTCGGCAAGTTACCTGTCAAGGCAACTTTACTAGATGCTGTCGCCTGTGTTGCCCTTGTTGGTCGAAACGCGTTTGGGCAGTTGTGCAGCCAGTTTCTGCATCAGCGAAAGGTATTCAGCCTTTTTAGGGACAATGCGTTCAATCGTCCCGCCCATTCCTAAAACAACTGCACGACCCTGCGCGGTGATGGGCAAGTTCACGCAGATTGTGGCACCACCTATGAGCGGGATATTTTCTGCGGTGGCCCACCCTTGGTGACGCGCATTTTGGACGCGCTGCATCATCACATCCAGGCCTTGTCTCATAGCAAAAGTTTCTGTGGCAATGTTGGCACGGCGAACCAAGCGCTCGACCTCGGTGTCGGTGTGTGCCGCCATCAACAACCATCCCGTTGCCGATTGCGTCAAAGGTCGCATGCTGCCCTCCTCCGTCACAAATCGCAGGGCATGTGAAGATTGGATGACCCGAATGTATTGAATGTAGACATCGTTTTGCAATGCGATGGAGACTGTTTCGCCCGTGGCACTGTGAAGGTCCTGCATGATTTCAAAAACTTCGCCTTGGCCAAACAAAGCATGGCGGATCCAATCGCCAAGGGCTGTGACTTGCAGAGTCGGAAAATACAAACGAGAGGCGCGGTCGTAACTCAAATAACCCAGCTGCGTGAGATTTTTTAACAGCACAGTGGCGCTGGATTGCGGATAGCCCAGACCGTGGCTAATTTCGCGCAAGCTTTGGGGTTTCTGCGAGTTTTTGAAATACGCCAAGACCTCTAAGACTCGCACAGCAGATTTGACAGAAGCGACCCCCATGTTGATCTCCCATTTAAATTGACATACAAAGCTTGAAACGATTTACTTGCCTGCCGGCAGTTTAATTGACAAAATGAGTTCTGCCTTCGCTGAATTTGATCGCCCTCCCAACAAATCAACTGCAGAGGCACAAGACAACTAACGCAAGAAAGCAGATCCCTATGAAAGTCATCGTGACAGGCGCCGCACAAGGCATTGGTAGAGCCATCGCTTTGAAAATTGCACAAGACCATCAAGGTGCCAAACTCTTACTGACCGATCAGCATCCAGATAGTTTAGAAAGCATTGCCAGTGAAGTCCGTGCACTGGGGGCGTCTGCGCACATCAAGCCTGGCGATTTGACAGACCCTCAATTCATAGTAGACCTGACTTCTGAAATTTCATGGTTGGGCGGCTTAGATGCTGTGGCCAGCAATGCTGGCGTTGCACTTCACAGCCCTCTTCTGACATTGAGTTTAGAGATGTGGGAAAAAAACTTTGCATTGCATGTCAGAGCACCTTGGTTGTTGGCAAAAGGATGCCATGCCGCACTGAAAGCCAGTCAAGGCGCATTCATCATCACAGCGTCTGTATCGGGTACGCACCCTACACCCCCTGGCGGCGCCTACTCCTCCAGCAAGGCTGCTGCATTGATGTTGGCAAAACAAATGGCCGTTGAATGGGGGCCCGATGGCATTCGCGTGAACACTGTTTCGCCGGGCATGACGCTCACGCCCATGACGCACAGTGCCTACACACAACCTGGCGTGATGGCACAACGTGAATCACGCATTCCACTTCGAAGAATTGGTCAGCCCGAGGACATTGCCAAGGCAGTTAGCTTCCTAATGAGCTCAGAGGCCAACTACATCACAGGAGCCGACATCGTGGTCGATGGTGGCCTCACGCAAACACTGATGGCCTACAACCCCGGATGGAAAACTTAAACGCGTGAAGCGTCTGTTTCAAATTTAAAGTTTGCTTTGTAATTGTCTTGGGTGGCCAAGCCGCAGAACTCTCTGTATTTGGGAAAACCTCCCACAAACATGGTGAGGCCTTTCGGTTTGTCCTTGACGTTTGCGCCCAAATACCAAGTCTTGGCCTTGTTCAAAAGTGATCGTTTTGAAAGGGTGGCCACCACAGTCATCCAGCCCTCTTCTGCTTGCGCTGTGGGCTCCATGGCTGTCTGCTTGTTTTTTGCCATGTGTTCAATGGCCGTCGCAATCCAATCGACATCGTTTTCACTGATGCGAATGATGTTGGCCAAGGCTGCTGGACCATTGGGTCCGGTGGTCATGAACAAGTTTGGAAAACCAGCCATCATGAGACCCAAATAAGAAGTTGCGCCCTCGGCCCATTTTTGACTCACCTTCAGACCCTCTCGGCCTTTGACATCAACAGCCAACATGGCGCCAGTTAAGCCATCGTAGCCCGTCGCCAAGATCAGCATGTCCAATTCAATTTCACGATTTTTTGTTCTGACACCCTTGGGCGTAATTTCTAAAATTTCCTCTTCATTGCAATCAACCAAATGCACCGTCGGCAAATTGAAGGTCTCGTAATAGCTGGTATCTAAGCAAGGGCGACGCGCAAAAATGGGATAGCCTTTGGGCTTTAATTTCTCTGCTGTGACTGGGTCTTTAACGACATCGTTAATTTTGCCTCTGACAAAATTTGCAACATGCTCGTTGGCTTCTTCATTGACCATCAAATCTGTAAAGGTGCCCAACATGGCCAAGCCGCCTTGCTTCCATGCATCTTCCATCAATGACAGTCGTTGAGCAGGCGTCACGCTAAAAAAAGCGCGCGTGCTGGCAGGCCTGTTGCCACCCGCAGGACTGTTTCTGGCAATTTCGCGCAAGCCCGCGTAGTTGCGTTTGACCTCCGCCACATAGTCGGGTTCCAACTTGACGTTGCGCATGGGCATGGTAAAGCTGGGCGTTCTTTGAAACACAAACAACTCGCCCGATTGCGGGCCAACTTCTTGAATAATTTGAATGCCTGTAGAACCCGTGCCAATGACGCCCACTTTCTTACCGGCATAACTGACAGGCTGGTGAGGCCAACGGGCAGCGCGATACAGCTCGCCCTTAAAACTAGCAAGCCCCGGAATGTCAGGATCTCTGGGAATTGAAAGCGGTCCGGTGGCCATGACGCAATAAGTGGCTTCAAGCACTTCACCTTGGTCTGTCTGCACCACCCAGACCTGGCGCTTTTCGTGCCACTCGGCACTGGTCACGCGGGTATTGAATTGAATGTGACGACGTAAATCAAGTCGATCAGCAACAAAATTGATGTACTGAAGCAACTCCGGCTGTGCGGCAAACTGCTCTGACCAAGTCCATTCTTGCTCTACTTCGTGAGAAAAACCAAAGCTGTAATCGATACTGGGCAAATCAACACGGGCACCGGGATAACGATTCCAAAACCAAACACCGCCGACATTGCTGCCCGCTTCAAAGCCTTGAATTTTCAATCCCATTTGATTGAATTTGTAAACGGCATACATGCCGCCAAAACCCGCGCCAACCACCACCACATCTAAGCGGCGTGTAGGGTTGGCTTGAGCCATGTTGTTTGTAGTCATTTGGGTCTCCTGTCAATGCAGGCACATGATGCCTTACCGTTCGGCAGGTTATCAAGTTTTATTTGATCGTGCAAATCAAAATCACATATGTGTATTTTTGATTAATGTTGATCTGACCCCAATTGATGACCCCAATTTGGGCGCAGGACTATAGCTTCATGATGCCGAGTTTTTGTCGCGCTATGGCATTGACCTCTTCGGCATCGTTGAGGACGTAACCCTTTTCTAGCATCCTGGTCATGTATTGTTTGTTGTAGAGGAATGCAAGAATGACCTGCCACAAACCAAAGGTTAGGATGGTAATGACCAAGTGAAGCAAGCCCACAAAAAGCTCGCCTCGAAACACAGGGACAAACCAACCAAAAAATAAGAAGGTCCAGCTAAAACCGTAAAACCCAGGTTTCATTAGTCCGGTCTGAGGGTGAATCAGTGCAACTCGAGTGGCCATTGATGAAGTTTTTCCGTAAAGTCTAAGTAGGCAATGCCCAAATTATGAAGTAATCTATGACGATCTTCAGTCAATCATTTGAAGTTATTCATGTCAGCAAGCACACTCCATACGTCGAATTCTTTGGATCCTGTTCAGCAAGTGAAGGTCCATTTGGCAGCAGCCCTGCGCATGGCTGTTTTAGATGGCTTTGAAGAAGGCATTGACAACCATTTCACAGCCTGCGTCCCCGGTCAAACGGACCAATACTTTGTTTTGCCATTCGGCCTTCATTGGTCTGAAGCCAAAGC
>CALPYQ020000190.1 GCA_943327965.2 Singulisphaera sp. GP187 | reverse complement strand
TCACTTTGGCATGATGCGCAGATTCAAATTTTTGGTCATGCCGCATTGGAAAAATTGGTCAATCCCTACAAAGCCATTACCGTGCATTTGTGGCGAGTGCCACAGTCAATTCCTTTGACCCAGTGGGATGCCTGGCTGGCGCAAGACCTGCAACCTGCCAAATTGGCCCAAAAGCCATTCTTGCCCACGCCTGTTCTGGGCATTCCCAGTTGGTGGTCCGACAATCAAAATGCGAACTTTTACCAGGACGATCAAGTCTTCCGCCCTCCGAAAACAGCCACGGCAACGGCTTAATTCCGTTCAATTTTGAGGAATTAAGGAACTGCACTTGATTTTGTGGCGCGCCACCCTAACATTCGGGATGTGCGCTTGGCCTTCGCTGAGCGGTGGACAGAAAATCCTCATGAAACGTATTATTTTGTTTGTCTTGACCAACTTGGCCGTGGTGGTGGTGTTGGGTATTGTTGCCAGCTTGCTGGGCGTTAACCGCTTTCTCACGCCCAATGGCTTGGACTTAACCGCCTTGTTGGGCTTTGCCCTCATCATGGGCTTTGGCGGTGCTTTCATTTCCTTGCTCATCAGCAAACCTGTGGCCAAGTGGAGCTCGGGCGTCCAAGTCATTGCACAGCCTAGCAATGCGGACGAAAAATGGTTGGTCGATACGGTCAAAAAATTGGCCGACAAGTCCGGTATTGGCATGCCTGAAGTGGGCATTTTTCAGGGTGACCCCAACGCATTTGCAACCGGCGCCTTCAAAAACTCGGCCTTGGTTGCGGTTTCTACGGGCTTGTTGCAAAACATGACCCACGAAGAAATTGAGGCCGTCTTGGCCCACGAAGTGGCGCACATCGCCAACGGCGACATGGTCACCATGGCCCTCATCCAAGGTGTGATGAATACCTTTGTGGTGTTCTTGTCCCGCGTGGTGGGCTACGCTGTCGACAGTTTCTTGCGCAAGAACGATTCTGAAAACACAGGTCCCGGCATGGGCTACTGGATCACCACCATCGTGCTCGACATTGTTTTGGGCTTTTTGGCGGCCATTGTGGTGGCTTGGTTCAGCCGTCAGCGCGAGTTCCGTGCCGATGCCGGTGCAGCCCAACTCATGGGCCGCAAACAGCCCATGATGAATGCTTTGGCCCGCTTGGGTGGTTTGCATACAGCCGAGTTGCCCAAAAGCATGGCGGCCATGGGCATTGCGGGTGGCATTGGCCAGTTGTTCTCAACACACCCCCCCATTGAAGAGCGCATTGCGGCCTTGCAAAACAACTGATTCGAAGTTTTGACAAGCTTCAAACGGGCCTGCGGGCCCGTTTGTCGTTTTCAAGGGGGTAGATCCCAGTGCGGTAACGCATGAGACTGATGTGTATGAGGCACTCATTTATAGTGGGGGGGTGCCAAGACTCATCCCGACATCCCTTCAGCGCTTGCTAACGCTGACTCATCTACAGAATTCTCGACGCTTTCAAAGATTGCCCCCGCCTGTGCGCGGCATGATTTGGATGGCCATCGGGGGGGTGATGTTTTCGATCCTCAACACCATTGCAAGATACTTTGCAATGCAAATGGACCCCTTTGAGGCCCAATTTTTACGCTACTTTTGTGGCCTGATCTTCATGCTTCCTTTGATATGGCATCAGGGTGTGAGGGCTTATGTTCCCAATGACTTGAAAGGCCAATTCTGGCGGGGCGGTGTGCACACCGTTGGCTTGATGTTTTGGTTCACAGCCTTGCCACACATTCCGCTGGCCGACATGACCGCCATTGGATTTACGGGGCCGATCTTCATCATGTTGGGTGCTGCGTGGTTTTTAGGGGAGCCCATGCGCAAGGACCGATGGATTGCGGCGGCCATTGGCTTTGCAGGTGTGTTCTTGGTGGTCTTTCCCAACTTGTCGGGTGAAGGCGGGTGGTACAACTTGGTCATGCTGGCCTCATCCCCCATTTTTGCGGCTTCTTTTCTCATTACCAAACATCTAACACGCACAGAAAAACCGGGTGTCATTGTGATGTGGCAGTCCATCACTGTCACATTGTTCAGCTTGCCTTTGGCCTTGCTCAATTGGCAACAACCCACCTTGCTGCAATGGGCCGGCTTTATGGTGACTGGCGTTTTGGGAACCTTGGGTCACTACAGTTTGACAAAAGCGTTTAGCGAAGCAGACATTTCTTCCACCCAATCTTTGAGATTTTTAGATTTGGTGTGGACCACCATTTTGGGCTGGATGGTGTTTGGCGATTTGCCCAGCCAATGGACCTGGATGGGCGCGGCCGTTATTTTGGTATCGACGATTTGGATTGCACGGCGCGAGGGACGTAGAAAAGAAATTCCTTCCCCGACCCACTCATCCGAGACGTAGTTGTCCCAGCCAACATTGCCGAAGATCTAATTTTCAGTTGAAGCACTAGGCGGGTTGCTCACACCGCTGGCCACATGCCCTGCAGGCACATGCTGCGATGCCGATTCAATGTGACCTGTTTGGTCATCAAAGAAAAAGTCCGGCTCAAACTCTTTCAAAAATTCACCTTTGGGCAAGCCCCCTAAAAACATGGCTTCGTCAACTTCAATGTTCCATTGCATGAGGGTCCGGATGGCGCGTTCGTGTGCGGGCGCGCTGCGCGCAGTGACCAGTGCGGTCCGAATGCGAATGGCCGGCGTACCTTCTTGTTGCAACAGGTGCAATGCTGTTAGCAATGGCTTGAAAGGCCCCGCCGACAAAGCTTGTGAGGCTTTGGCATGTTCGTGGGCTTGAAAGGCAGACAGGCCCTCGGCTTGAAAGACACGCTCAGCCTCATCTGAAAAAAGCACAGCATCACCGTCAAACGCAATTCGCACTTCATGCGGGTGCGCTTCCGAGGCATGCGCCGAATTGGGATAGACCTGCGCCGCAGGCACGCCAGCGTCCAAAGCCGCGCGCACATCCGACAGGTGGGTCGACAAAAACAAATTGGCATTGAGCGGCTTCAAATAACGCCAAGGTGATTGACCGCGCGTAAAACTGCCGCGTTGAATAGGCAAGCCGTAGTGTTGAGCCGACCTGAACACACGCATGCCAGAAACGGGGTCGTTGCGCGACAAAATAACCACTTCGACGCGTTGTGTGTTGGCATCATTGAATGCAAGCAGTTTTTTGACCAAAGAAAATGCCACGCCAGGTTTGGCGGGCGCTTCAAGTCGCTCCAACTGAAGCTTCATGTAAGCGCGGTCGTCGCTTTGTTCGAAGACTTTGTTTTCTTCTTCAAAATCAAACAATGCGCGGGAGGAAATGGCCACCACCAATTGTCCGTCTAAGCTGACTGGCATTGCGCGCTCCTCAAAGGGTTGATGATTGACGACAACATTACTTGACCCATTGGTTGAGTTCCATGATGGGCATCAGAACGGCCAAGACAATTAGCATGACAACACCACCCATAAGAACAATCAGCAAGGGTTCTAGGATGGTGGCCAAGGCCATGGCACGGCGTTGTACATCGGCCGATAACTGTTGTGCAGCACGCTGCAACATGACGGGCAATTGGCCTGTTTGTTCTCCCAAGCGGGCAAACATGGCCAGCAAACTGGGAAATCGTTTTTTCTGACCCAAGGCCATGGCCAAAGGCGCACCTTCTCGGACCAGCACCAAAGCGTCCACAACATCATTGCGCATGGCTTGGTTGGACAAGGTATCTGCTGCCGATTGCATGGCTTTCAAGATGGGCACACCAGCGCCTGTGAGCATGGCCAGGGTGCTGGCAAAGCGAGCGGTGTTGTAACCCGTGGCCAGCCTACCAATGACGGGTAAGCGTAAAAAGGCCGCATCAAACCGAATGCGCAAGGCCGTTTGTTTCATGGCTTGATGGAATGCGGCCCAAGCCAATGCCAATAGCAACAAAAGCAGCCATCCCTGGTTGCGAACAAAATCACTCAAAGCCAACATGGCCACCGTGAGACCCGGTAATTTTCTTTGACTGCCTGAAAAAACTTGGGCCACTTGCGGCACCACGGTGCTGAGCAAGAAGATCACAATGACCAGCGCAATGAGGCTGACAATGGCCGGGTACAAGGACGCACTCAGGAGCTTGGCTTTGAGTGTTTGTTGATCTTGCAAATCGTCGGCCAATTGGGTGAGCACTTGCCCCAAATTGCCACCTTGTTCACCGGCACTGATGACAGCGGTGTAAAGCGAGGAAAACTCAGCGGGGTGCTGTGCCATGGCTTTGGCCAAGCCCAAGCCTGCATTGACTTCCGCACGCAAACTGGCAATGAGGTGGGCCTGTTTTTCTGATTCAGCCTCATCGCTGAGGGCTGTGAGTGCACGTTCTAAAGGCAGGCCACTGCCTACCAAGCTGGCCAGCTGCCTAGTCCAAACAGCCAACTCTTGCGCAGAGAAACATTTGCGTGAGCCAATTTCAAGTTGCCAAATACTTTTGGATTTTGAGGGGTCTGCACTCAAGGCTTGCACTGACAAAGGCACCAAAGATTGCGCTCGCAATTGACTGCGCGCGGCCTTCGCGCTGTCGGCCTCCAGCACGCCCTTGCGCAGCGCACCATCATTTTGCAGAGCTTCAAAAGAATAGGCAGGCATGGGTCAGTCGTGAAGATTTGATCTGTGGCTTAACGGCCAAAGTACAAGACGCCTACTTGGCCGCTAACATGGCTGTTGGGCC
>CALPYQ020000189.1 GCA_943327965.2 Singulisphaera sp. GP187 | reverse complement strand
TTGCGCAATCGGCAATACTACATTTGATTTTTTTGCGAGGTAGGCTGCTGAGAGGCTAAGTAAATGCCTGGAAGAATCAGGGCCGCACCCACTGCGTGATGCCAGCTCAAGCTTTCATTCAGCAAAAACCAGCCGACCAAACTGCCATACAAGGGCCCCAGATAAAGGCTTGCCGCAACCCTGCTTGCGCCCAATGTTTTTTGACAAAAACTATAAGCCCAGTAAGCGCCCACTCCCGGGAAAACGGCTGCCAATACAACCAAAATGCTTGCACTGTTTGACCAAGCTGGGTGGGGTGTGGCAAACCATTCGAACAAAGCAAAAGGCAACAAGATCACGCTGCCGCCCATGCAAGTGGCGGCCAAGCGAGCGGTTGAACTGAGCGGGCTGGGCCATTTTTTTAGCAGCAAGGCATAGGCTGCCCAGGACACCATGGCGGCCACAATCAGTCCGTCACCCAACACCCAAACCACTTGCGACAAGGCTGCCCATTGGCCTTTGACCACCACATGCAACACGCCAAGCAGGGCAATGACAATGCCCATGCCTTGTTTGAATGAGAAGGCCTCTTTCAGTCCAATGACTGCACCCAAGGTGATCAAGACAGGTGAAGCTGCATAGATCAATGCGATGTTGATGGCGGTGGTGGTTTCGCCAGCCCAGTAAACCCAGGCGCCGCAAATCAACATGCCAAGACAGCCCAAAACCAAATACTGAGGCCAAGCCTTGAGGGTGCTGACTCTCTCGCGCCAGAGCTCGTCGCGCGCAATGATGCTCAAGATGAGTCCCGCCAAGAACCAGCGCCCCAGTGCCAAGACATGGGGGCTGATGATGCCGGGTGCAATGCGGGCCACAGCATAGTTCACCGCCCACATGGCAGGGGTGAACCATAACAAAGCTTGCGCCAGTTTCAGGCGCGAGGCGGCGTTTGTCAGATGGCCGCTAAGCGCTGTTCCAACGCCGCTTTGGTATCGAGCAAGGCTTTGGGCATGTTGTAGGCCAACTGCTCAAAGTGGGTGTTGTGCAGTTGCAGCTCTTGTTGCCATGCGGCTTTGTCGATGCTGGTCACCGTTTTGAATTGATCAGCCGTGAAATTCAGGCCGGTCCAGTTCAACTCACCATAGGTAGGCGTGACACCGAACATGGTTTCTTGACCTTGGGCTTGACCTTCCAAACGGTCGATCATCCATTTCAAAACACGCATGTTGTCGCCATAACCCGGCCAGACAAATTTGCCGGCCTCGTCTTTGCGGAACCAGTTGACGCAGTAAATGCTGGGCAACTTGTGACCGCCAGCTTCAATTTTGGCGCCCAAGTCCAACCAGTGTTGGAAGTAGTCGCTCATGTTGTAGCCACAGAAAGGCAACATGGCAAACGGATCGCGGCGAACCACACCTTGCGCGCCAAATGCGGCGGCCGTGGTTTCTGAGCCCATGGTGGCGGCCATGTAAACGCCTTCGGTCCAGTTGCGAGCTTCTGTGACCAACGGCACGGTGGTGGAGCGACGACCGCCAAAGATAAAGGCATCGATGGACACGCCAGCGGCATCGTCCCATGCAGGGTCGAGGGCGGGGTTGTTGGTGGCACCAACGGTGAAGCGTGCATTGGCATGCGCTGCTTTGGCGCCTGTTTCTTTGGCAATCTGGGGAGTCCAGTCCTTGCCTTGCCAGTCGATCAAATGATCGGGCAATTTGCCAGTGTCTTTCTCCATGCCTTCCCACCAGACGTCGCCGTCATCGGTCAAAGCCACGTTGGTGAAGATGACGTTTTTGTCCAAACTGGCCATGCAGTTGGGGTTGGTGTGGTGGTTGGTACCTGGCGCTACGCCAAAGTAACCGGCCTCTGGGTTGATGGCCATCATCTTGCCGTTGGCTTGCGGTTTGATCCAGGCAATGTCGTCGCCAATGGTGGTGACTTTCCAACCATTGAAGCCCTCGGGGGGCACCAACATGGAGAAATTGGTTTTGCCGCAAGCGCTTGGGAAGGCCGCTGCCACATGGTATTTTTTGCCTTGGGGATTGGTCACGCCCAAAATGAGCATGTGCTCTGCCAACCAACCTTGCTCGCGGCCCATGCTGGATGCGATGCGCAAGGCCAAACATTTTTTGCCCAACAAAGCATTGCCGCCGTAGCCTGAACCATAAGACCAGATTTCGCGTGTTTCAGGGTAGTGGACGATGTACTTGACGGTGGGGTTGCAGGGCCATGAAGTGGTGTCCTTAGCGCCATTGACCAAGGGTGCGCCAACTGTGTGCAAGCAAGGCACGAATTCGCCATCGGTACCAATGACATCAAACACTGCTTTGCCCATGCGGGTCATGAGCTTTTGATTGACGGCCACATAGGCGCTGTCGGTCAACTCAATGCCGATGTGGGCAATGTGCGAGCCCAATGGGCCCATGGAGAAAGGCACCACATACATGGTGCGGCCTTGCATGCAACCATCGAACAAGGGGTTCAAGGTTTGGCGCATTTCGGCGGGGGCCATCCAGTTGTTGGTGGGGCCGGCGTTCTCTTTCTTTTCAGAGCAAATGTAGGTGCGGTCTTCCACGCGAGCCACATCGGAGGGATCAGAGCAAGCCAAGAAGCTGCCTGGACGCTTGGCGGGATTGAGTTTTTTGAAGGTGCCGTTGTCAACCAGCAATTGGCACAGGCGGTCGTATTCCTCTTCTGAGCCATCGCACCAATAGACATTGGTGGGCTTGCACAAGGCGGCCATCTCGGCCACCCAAGCAATCAGCTTGGGGTTTTTCACATACGTGGGGGTGTTCAGGTTTAAGCCCTGCATCACGGGTGAGTTCATGAGAAATGCTCCAAAGTTTAAAAATCGTTTTTTGAAAAGAGCCACTGACAGCAAGCACAAGGCTGCTGAGAAAAAGCGCTTTTCAAAAAACGACTAACGCGGGCTTCAAAGAGGACCCCGCATCGAGAAACAAAACGGGCATGTACCCAGCTTGTAACTCACCCTGAATTTTAGGGAGGCTGACAAGAAATGGGCGTTAGAAAAAGTGAAAACCCTTGAAAAACTATGCAAAACTTGCATAACCGAGCAGATGAGGGGGTTTAAGGGCGGCAATCCACAAGAAAAAACCCGCAAGAAGCGGGTTTCAATGGGTGGCACTGAGGCCGTGAAAAAACGCCTAACGGTGATGTTGGCGCGGAATGCTTTTAGGCCATGAAAACGGCGATGAAGGCCAACAAGAAAATGAGAACCGCACCAGCGACAGGAATGACGACTGGGATGTGTTTCACGATACTTTCAACTGGATCGTCGGATGTGTGTGAATCGTTGTGAGCAGACATTGAAAAAACCTCATTTAGTTCAGCCGGCTATTTTAGCTGAACGCGACAGACTTGCAAAACTTCCCGCCCATAGGCCTCGAGTTTTTTGACGCCAATGCCACTGATGCCTTGTAAATCTTCTAGATTTTGAGGGTCTGCCGATGCAATGTGAGCCAAGGTGGCATCGTGAAAAATGACGTAAGCGGGTAAGTTGTGTTCCTTGGCAACCTCGGCTCGCCAGGCCTTTAAGTTGATGTAACGCACCATGGCGTCTTGGTTCAAATTGGCCGCGGCGGGTCCGACGGCTTGGGGTTTGCGGCTGCGCTTCTCGGCTTTTTGACTGACGGACTCGCGCAGCAACACCTTGGCGTCACCGCGCAACACCGCACGCGAGCCCTCAGTCAATTGCAAAGTATTGAAGACTTGGCCTTGTACATTGAGTGCGCCCATGGCAATCAGTTGACGCAACACACCGCGCAACTGGGTTTCGCTGAAATTGGCGCCAATGCCAAAAGTGGTCAATTTCGAATGGCCATATTGAGCAACTTTTTCGGTGGCCTTGCCCCTCAAAATGTCCATGATGTGACCCGAGCCGAAGGAGAAACCACTGTGTTGCTCTGCACGGTAGACCGTTGAGAGAAGTTTGCGCGCGGCATCTGTGCCATCCCATACAGCAGGCGGATGGAGGCAATTGTCGCAATTGCCACAAGCTTGGCTAGCCTCGTCAAAGTAAGACAAGAGGCGAACACGCCTGCAATCCGTGGCCTCAGCCAAGGCCAACAAAGCGTCTAATTTGCCGCGCAAAAGCTGCTTGAAAGATTCATCGGCAGGGCTTTCATCGATCATGCGCCTTTGATTGACGACGTCTTGCAGGCCATAAGCCATCCAAGCATCGGCGCGCAAACCGTCGCGACCTGCACGGCCAGTTTCTTGGTAGTAGCCTTCAATGTTCTTGGGCATGTCCAAGTGCGCTACAAATCGCACATCGGGTTTGTCGATGCCCATGCCAAAAGCGATGGTGGCCACCATGACCACGCCTTCGTCTCGCAAAAAACGATCTTGATGTTTTTGTCGAAGTGCGGCGTCCAGTCCGGCGTGATAGGGCAGCGCATCAATGCCGGCCTCCGCCAACAAAGCGGCAACTTCTTCAACACGCTTGCGCGACTGACAATAAACCACGCCAGCTTCGCCTTCGTGCTCACGCTCAATAAAGCGCAGCAATTGGGTGGTGGCATCTTTCTTTTCAACAATGGTGTAGCGAATATTGGGTCGGTCAAAGCTGCTGATAAAGAGCCGAGCTTCCTCTAATTGCAGCCGTTCAATGATGTCGGCGCGAGTTAGCGCGTCGGCCGTGGCGGTCAGTGCCACACGGGGCACTTGGGC
>CALPYQ020000188.1 GCA_943327965.2 Singulisphaera sp. GP187 | reverse complement strand
TACGTGGTCACTACTAGACCATGTAGAGGAGTGGTCTGACTTCAGTCAAGTCAACGAGCAACTGCCGCATCAATGGACTTCTAGCGTGGTCTTTGAGGGCATGTATTGCACCGCCTGCGCCATCAACATTGAAGAAGCTTTGCTGTCGGTGCCCGGCGTGAAATCCGCACAAATCAGTGCAGCCAGTCATCGGGGCCGGGTGGTTTGGTCTGACGAACAAACCCAGCCTTCCGATTGGATGAAGGCGGTTGCCAAACTGGGTTATCGCACCGTACCTGCCAACGATGCGTTGGCCAACGAAATTCGCCGAGAAGACGCGCGCAAAATGTTGTGGCGTCTAGGCGTGGCCGGCCTTTGCATGATGCAAGTCATGATGTATGCCACACCCGTTTATATGAGCGACCCCAATGACATTGCGCCCGATATGGTGCAGTTGTTGCGGTGGGCATCATGGGTCTTGTCGTTGCCCGTTTTATTCTTTTCTTGCATGCCGTTTTTCAAAACGGCCTTGCTCGATTTAAAGCAAAGAAAAGTTAGCATGGACTTGCCAGTGGCCATTGGCATGCTGGTGACGTTTGTAGTGAGCACCCTGGGTACTTTTGAGCCACAGGGGCCGTTTGGCGCCGAAGTCTATTTTGACTCGTTCACCATGTTTGTTTTCTTCTTGCTCACAGGCAGATGGTTAGAACTCAGATTGCGAGACAAAACGGCGGGTGCACTGGAGGCGGTCATGAACCGATTGCCCGATGCAGTTCATCGGAAAAACTCAAAAGGTCAATGGGAATTGACCACCTTGCGCCATTTGCGTTTGAAGGATGTCATTCAAGTAAGACCTGGTGAAGCATTTGCGGCCGATGCGCAAATTGTGGAGGGTGAAACGCAAGTTGATGAAGCGCTGCTGACGGGTGAATCCAGACCGCTTGCCAGATGTGTCGGCGAATGCGTCATGGCTGGCAGTATGAATTTAACAGCCACAGTCGAAGTTGCAGTGACCTCTTTAGGAAAACAAACTCGATTTGGCCAAATGGTGACCCTGATGGAAAGTGCTTCAGTGTCCAAGCCTAGCATGGCTTTGTTGGCCGATCGAGTGGCCAAACCTTTTTTGTGGGGCGTTTTGATCATGGCGGCAATGGCTGCTGCATGGGGGTGGCAATACAGCCCATCCCATGCCTTGATGGTGGCGGTCTCCGTGCTGATCGTCACTTGCCCTTGTGCTTTGTCGTTGGCGACGCCTGCTGCCATGTTGTCCACTGCCGGAGCGCTTGCCAAAGCAGGCGTCATGTTGCGAAGTCTTCAAGCATTGCAAGCTTTGGCCAAGGTAGATACGGTCATTTTTGACAAAACAGGCACGCTGACCAACGAAGACTTTAGTCTGAAAAGCATTTCAACGCGCCCTGGCGTTTTACCAGACCAAGCCTTGGTTTGGGCTGCAGCTTTGGCACAGCATTCATTGCACCCAGTCTCTCGATCCTTGGTTCGTGCGCAAAGGCACTTAGACATGCAGTCCTTTAAATTGGAAAACATCAAAGAATTTGCAGGGCAGGGCGTGCAAGCCACCTGGCGAGAGGCGTTAGCCAATTCAAACCTTGAAATTCGTCAAGAATTGCGTTTAGGTTCTAGTTCCTTTTGTGGTTTGTCACCTAGTCTGGGTGATGTTTTGCAAACCAGTCTGAGTGATCAAGATGGCTGGTTGGCTACTTTTGAGTTTGACGAAACACCTCGGCCAGAAGCCGCCAATACATTGCGTGCCCTTGAAGCCATGGGCTTGCGCATTCGCATTTTGTCGGGTGATGGTCAGGCATCTGTTTCACATCTGGCCTCTCGTTTGAAGATCAACCATGCTATGGGCGCATGTTCGCCCGAAGAAAAACTCAAGCAAGTCAAGCTAGAACAAGCGGCGGGGCACTGCGTTGCCATGGTGGGCGACGGCCTCAACGATGGCCCTGTCTTGGCGGGCGCCGATGTGTCTTTTGCCTTGGGTCAAGCTTTGCCCTTGGCCCAGTCCAAGTCCGATTTTGTTTTCATGACCAGCGACTTAAAGCCCTTGGTTGCCACCTTTTTGTTGAGTCGAAAAACGCTGCAAATTGTTCGTCAAAACCTGGCCTGGGCGGCGGTTTACAACTTTTCTTGCGTGCCCTTGGCCATGTTGGGTTATTTGCCAGCGTGGTTGGCAGGTTTAGGTATGGCTTGTAGTTCATTGGGCGTCGTGTTGAACGCCATGCGTTTGTCTAAGACCATTCAATTTGATACTGAAGAAAGCGCCTGATGGACATCCTATATTTATTGATTCCGTTGTCAGTTGCTTTGGTGTTTTTTATCTTGGCAGGTCTTTGGTGGGCTGTGAATCGAGGACAGTTTGAGGACATTGAAGCAGAAGGTGAACGAATTCTTCGAAATGATTGACTTAAGTCAATGCGAATAGTTGCCTAGATTGAGAAACTCTCTTCGTAATTTAAGAAGAGGTGAAAATGAAATTTGCCAATGCACAGGCAACTGTCTACAGCGATACCGTTGTTAGGCAATTTGCCATCATGACGGTGGTGTGGGGTGTGGTGGGCATGCTGGTTGGCGTGATCATTGCGGCCCAATTAACTTGGCCAGAGCTCAACTTTGGCATTCCATGGCTCAGTTACGGTCGTTTGCGTCCTTTGCACACCAACGCTGTGATTTTTGCGTTCGGCGGATGTGGTTTGTTTGCATCGGCCTATTACGTGGTGCAGCGAACTTGTCATGTTCGCTTGTTTGCGGATAAGTTGGCTGCATTCACCTTTTGGGGTTGGCAGTTGGTCATTGTTTTGGCAGCAATTACTTTGCCTCTGGGCTATACCAGCGGCAAAGAATATGCAGAACTCGAGTGGCCCATTGACATCTTGATTACCTTGGTCTGGGTGTCTTTTGCCATCGTGTTCTTTGGCACGATTGGTACGCGCAAGGTTCGCCATATTTATGTGGCCAACTGGTTTTTCGGCGCGTTCATCATTGCCGTTGCCTTGTTGCACTTGGTCAACAGTGCGGCCATGCCTGTAGGCCTCTTGAAATCTTACTCAGCTTATGCTGGCGTTCAAGATGCCATGGTGCAGTGGTGGTACGGACACAATGCCGTTGGCTTCTTCTTGACGGCTGGCTTCTTGGGCATGATGTATTACTTCATCCCTAAGCAAGCAGAAAGACCTGTCTACAGTTACCGCTTGTCCATTGTTCACTTTTGGGCGCTTATCTTTACGTACATGTGGGCAGGTCCTCACCACTTGCACTACACCGCATTGCCCGACTGGACACAGTCTCTGGGTATGGTTTTCTCACTCATTTTGTTGGCACCCAGCTGGGGCGGCATGATCAACGGTGTGATGACCTTGTCGGGCGCTTGGCACAAATTGCGCGATGACCCCATATTGCGTTTCCTGATTGTGTCTTTGTCCTTCTACGGTATGTCCACCTTTGAAGGTCCCATGATGTCCATCAAAACGGTGAACGCTTTGTCTCACTATACCGATTGGACAGTGGGCCACGTGCACTCAGGCGCTTTGGGTTGGGTGGGCCTGGTCACCATGGGCACCATGTACTACCTCATTCCCCGTTTGTTTGGTCAGAAGAAGATGTACAGCGTCAAGGCCATTGAAGCGCACTTTTGGATTGCCACTATTGGTATCGTGATTTACATCGCTGCCATGTGGATTGCGGGCGTCATGCAAGGCTTGATGTGGCGTTCTGTCAATGCAGACGGTACTTTGACTTACACCTTTGTGGAGTCTGTCAAAGCCACATTTCCCTTTTATGTGTTGCGTTTGTTGGGTGGACTGTTGTATTTGGGTGGCATGTTGATCATGTTGTGGAACACCTTGAAAACAGCCACCAACGGGCGAGCAGTGGATGTGCAGATACCTATTGTGGATCAACACATGACAGCCACCGCTGCGGTACACGCCTAAGCGCATCAGGAGAAAAAAAAGATGTCTAATTCTTCAAATTCAGGTGGCATGTCCCACGAGAAAATTGAAACCAACAACTTTCTGATGATCGTTTTGATCTTGGTGGTGTTGCTGTTTGGCGGCATGGTGGAAATTGTTCCCCTGTTCTTCCAAAAATCGACCACTGAGCCGGTGCCGGGTCTCAAGCCTTACACAGCTCTTCAAGTGGCAGGTCGCGATATTTATGTGCGTGAAGGTTGTTACAACTGTCACTCACAAATGATTCGACCCTTCCGCGCCGAAACAATGCGCTATGGCCCTTACTCAGTAGCGGGCGAGTTTGTTTATGACCACCCCTTCCAGTGGGGCAGCAAGCGGACGGGTCCGGACTTGGCGCGCGTGGGTGGCAAATACTCCGATGACTGGCACCGTATTCACTTGATCAATCCACGTGATGTAGTACCTGAATCCAACATGCCGGCCTATGCATGGCTTGAAAAAGCACCCGTCGACGGTGCCAGCTTGCCTACCCATATGAGCGGTTTGCGCAAATTGGGGGCACCTTACACAGACGATGAAATTGCCAAAGCCACGGAAGAGGTCAAGGGCAAAACAGAGTTAGACGCTGTCATTGCCTACTTGCAAGGCATGGGCATTCATCGCAAATAAAGGGAGTTCAAACCATGGACGTCAACACACTTCGATCGGTCGTGACAGTGGTCACCTTCATTCTGTTCCTTGGAATTGTGGGATGGAC
>CALPYQ020000187.1 GCA_943327965.2 Singulisphaera sp. GP187 | reverse complement strand
TGGGGCAAAACACTGAATGGACATTTGCCATTGAAAATGCAAGCAACAAGGCGTACTGGCGCGAATCTCCAAAGCAGTTTGGGCATTACTACCTCTATGCCGGTGCGCCTCGCCAAGTTCGAGTGAACTTGCGAACACTTTTTTAAACTGCGTTGACCAGCCTTAGTTGGAAGGCCAAAAATAACTACCAGGTTGTGGCATCGGTTTTGGGTCGAGCGATTCACTGCGCCAAACCAAATCAATCACCTGCGCCATCCCTTCCTCAGAAATATGAGGCACACCTTGGCGATGCAAGTTCTGCAGTGCATTTTGAGCAGCGGGTGCTTCTGCGCCCAAGTGTTTGAGTGCAATCTCAATGGCTTGCGATTCATTGAGCGGATTCATTAACCACTGCCATGCAGCCGTCCATGCGCTTTGAAAACCCTTGGCCAATTCTGGATGTGCATCTGCCCACTCTCGGCGGGCAGCAACCACAGGTCCGGGATAGTTGGGGAATGCTTGCCGCGTTGTAGTCAAACGCACAAAACCATCGTTGACCAGAGCCTTGTCCAAAGGTGGGTTGATGAAACTGGCCATGAATTCACCACTGCGCATTGCTTGAACACGCTGCTGGCTGTCGCCCACTTCAACCAGTTGGTAATCGTTTGAACTCAAACCTATGGATGACAACAACTGAACCAGCAACAATGCATACCCACTGCGAGCCCCATCAACCGCAATCCGATGACCTTTAAGTTCCGCAAGAGATCGAATGATGGCGGATGCGACGAGTGCCACATCGGGGGCATGTGATTGCGCTGCAAGCACACACAAAGGTGTGCCATTCAAACCGGCACGAACGACATGGTCTGGCAGTTGGCACCCAACATCAAAACGCCCTTCCCTTAAGCCTTGCATTTGAACTGTCGACGAGCCAGTGTGCGTGATGATGCATTGCACACCCTGGGCTTCAAACAAACCTTGGCTTTGAGCAACAAACAAGGCCCAAACAGGAAAACCGCCAGAAATATAGGCTAGGCGAAGGGGCTGATTTGACGTGGGATTCATTGATCAATCCAACTTTGCGCCACTGGCTTTCATGACTTCGCCTAAGAGGACCGCTTCTTCTTGAATGAATTTATCAAATGCAGCAGGTTTCATTTTGAATTGCAATGCACCGAGCTTTTCAAATCTTTCACGAACATCTGGCATGTCGACAATGACATTGATTTCATCGTTCATCTTGTCCAAAATGGCTTTAGGCGTTTGGGCAGGGGCTAGCATGCCAATCCAGAAATTGAATTGACCTTGAGGGTAGCCCTCTTCTGCCATTGTTGGAATATTGGGAAACGCCACGGCACGTTTTTCTGAACTGACCGCCAAGGGCACAACCTTGCCTTCTCGAATCATGGTGACGCTAGAAATGAGGGGTGCAAACACATAGTCGACGTTGTTACCGGCAATGTCCACCAACATTTGAGGTGTGCCCTTGTAAGGCACATGATTGCCTTTGAGCTTGAGACCCACCACAAATTTTTCAGCATTCACATGCGCTGCACTGCCAATACCTGCACTGGCGTAATTCAAACCATTTGGCGCTGCTCGTACTTTATCGACCAACTCTTTGACCGTCTTGACGCCCAAACCAGGCGCAGCCACCAAGGCACTAGGCAAGGTACCGATAGGGCTAACACCTGCCAAATCTTTTAACTGATAGTTCAGCTTGCTGTACAAAACTGGATTGACAACGTGACCCGTAGAAACCACCACAAAGGTATAGCCATCGGGTGTCGATTTGGCCACCGCCGATGTGCCAATGGTGCCGCCTGCACCCACACGATTTTCAACCACCACCGTTTGACCCAAACGTGGGCCGAGCTTTTCGCCAATAACGCGGGCCATGATGTCAGTGGCACTGCCTGCCGTAAACGGAACGACAAAAGTAATTTGTTTTGATGGCCAAGCTTGTGCGTGGGCATTCAGGCTTGCACCCAATGCCAATGTTGCCAGCGCAACCGTTGTTTTCAAAGTAACGAAACTGTTTAATTTATTCATGTCTGTCTCCTAAAAAAGTTGAATGTAAAAAATGAATCTTCAAATTTGCTCTTGATAACTTTCTAGCATCACCAAATACAACAAAGCATTGCCGCCTGCTGATTCGCTAAATTCGCGCTCCTCATTGGGCAAAACAAACACCGAATCACCCGCATGCAATTCAACGGTGGTATTGCCCCCTCTAAACTTAACCTGCCCCTCTACCACGATGTACAACTTGCCAGCTGGCGAAGCTTTGGCTTCAACGTGCCCGCCCGGCCCCATTGACAGACGAGCGGACCAAACTTGATGAAGCGGTGATACATCGTGTCCTTGAATTCGGTGCATGGTCATGTTGTGATGACCCGGAGCTTGATATGCCTTTGCGTCAGATGATCGGGTAATGTGCATGTTGTTGACCGAAAAAATCAAGCTTCACTGATGTTAAAAAGTCCAACGCCACCATTGACAAAGGTATTTCTAAATGCCTCCGACGCTTGATCCAATGTATAAATTTTGGGCATGTCCTCTTGAGGCAATTGCAAGCGACCGCTGGCAATATGCGGCAACAATTGCGCCAACAAATGATTGCTGGCAACCGTGTCTTTTTTCAGAGTGTCAACGCCAAAGAAAGTCATTTCTTTTCTAAAGAATTTAAAAATATCGAAGGGACAATCTCTGGCCAAGGTTGAAATTAGAATTTGCTTACCCTTGTGCATCAACACATCAAGAGAAAGCGCTAAGTATGGACTGCCCACCGTGTTGTAAAACAAGGGGTATCCTTGATTCTGCGTTTCGGCCATCAATTTAGCCAACAAATCGGGGTCTTCTAAATCAAACAACACATCACAGGCATGCCCGGGAACAGCCGGTGTGTTTTTGCGTTTAATGCCAATCACTCGCGCGCCATACACCTTGGCAATGGCAGCAGCTGCCAAGCCAACTTTGCCCATGGCACCACCAATCAGGATGTTTTCACCAGGCTGAGGAAAACCCGCTTTGGCATACCCATCCAATGCAGTCACGTAAGGAACACCCATGCAAGCAGCCTGATTAAGCGTTATCGCTTCGGGCTTTTCCAATAAGGCACGTTGCGGCAAAACCAAGTAAGCCGCATGGCTACCATCGCGTGTAATACCGACATCGCCGCCTGAACCAAATACTGTTTTGCCAAGCCAATTTTTGGGGCCTTGTTCAACAATGCCCACATAGTCCCTTCCAGGTGTCCGAGGAAAAACAGCTTGAGGCATGTGGCCTAAACTGGCTTTGACATCAGACGGATTGATGGCCGCCATCAACACTCGCACCACGGCCTCTGTCGGTCCACAGGTTGGCATTTGTTGAGACACCACGCTAACTTGAATGTCTTCTGGCGAGGCGCTGGGCCCAAGCAGTTGTAATGATTTCATAAATTTATCCGTTGTGTGCACGCAAACCCCAGAGTCCACGGGCTTGTTTGCTGGTGGCCAAAGAGCCTCCCAAATGTTGAATGATTTCTTTAGCGCGCAAAACCAAGGCGGCATTGCTAGGCGCTAAAACACCTTTGTCGAGGTAAATGGTGTCTTCAAGACCGATGCGCACATGCCCGCCTAAAAGCCAAGCTTGCGCGACCACCGGAAATGCCATGCGACCAATGCCAAAAGCGGACCAGTGCATACCAGAGGGAATGAGACTCTTGCCAAACAACAAAGCTTCTGGGCTAGAAGGCAATGCATAACGCACACCAGTAACCAAGGTGTAAATGCTGTTCTTGGGCAACACGCCCTCGTTCAATAAAGTCTGGGCCAAAACCAAATCGCCGGAATCAAAACATTCCAACTCGGGCAAGGTCCCAGCATCTCGAATAATTTGTGCCATCTGGCGAACCGAATTGGGCGTGTTGATCACCACTTGGTCACCTGAATTCATGGTGTTTAAATCAAGCGAACACACGTCGGGCTTTAAAGCCGCAACATGCGCCACCCTGACCTCAGGTAAACACAAAGTACTGCCAGGCGCTGCCTTTTGAGGATCGTCTGCAGATGGGATAAAGCGGCCACCTGGTCCTGTTGTGAGATTGATGATGAGTTCGCGATTTTGAGCACGAATACGGCGCACCACATCGGCATACAAATCGAGCGACATTGAAGGTTTGCCCGACTCTGGATCGCGCACATGGATGTGTGCGGCTGCCGCACCTGCTTCTGCTGCTGTTAGGCATGCATCGGCAATTTGCTCGGGTGTTACAGGTAAGTGCGGGGTCTGACTGGGCTGCGTTAAGTTGCCAGTCACAGCGCATGTGAGGATGGTGAAAGGGTTCATGTGCTTACGAATAATCCAGAAACCAAATGCCGGCCACCGTCAACGACCAAGGTGGTACCTGTTGCAAAAGCCAAGGTCGTCGTTAAATCAACAATGGCTTGCGCCACATCTTCTGACTCCCCCACCCTTCTAAGGGGTGTGGCAGCAGCTGCTTTTTGATTGAACTCAGGTCCACGCCCAGGGACAAATGAAGTGTTCACAACGCCTGGAGAAATACCGACAACCCGCAACTCAGGCGACAAAGCTTTCGCCAAAGCCTTGGTCATCAAGTCGGTGCCTGCTTTTGCCGCGGCATAAGCCAAGTTGCTCCCCATACCAGTGAAGGCTGCAATTGAGGAGACATTGATGATGACGGG
>CALPYQ020000186.1 GCA_943327965.2 Singulisphaera sp. GP187 | reverse complement strand
TTTTGGCGGAGTGGACGGGACTCGAACCCGCGACCCCCGGCGTGACAGGCCGGTATTCTAACCAACTGAACTACCACTCCTGGTAGCTTGAAGCTTCTGTGCCAATTGACTAGAAATTTCTAGCAACAGCACCAAGTGCAACAAAACTTGGCGACCCTACGGGGATTCGAACCCCGGTACTCACCGTGAAAGGGTGATGTCCTAGGCCTCTAGACGATAGGGTCATAACCTGGACTATTTGAATAGCTTCGCAGACATATTCAAATATTTTCGACACTTTGGTGGAGGTAAGCGGGATCGAACCGCTGACCTCTTGCATGCCATGCAAGCGCTCTCCCAGCTGAGCTATACCCCCTTTGTGACGCCCTTGCAAGCATCCCTCGTTGGTGTCGAGAAATGGATTATAGACAGATTTTTATGCGTTTTTCAAGCGCTCCAAAACTTTTTGCTTCTCACAGAGCGACAAGACCGCATCAAGGGAAGGCGTCTGCGCTGTGCCCATCACCAAGACACGGACTGGCATGGCCAATTGAGGCATCTTCAAGCCTTGGGCTGCCAAGACCTCTTTGAGGACGGCGGCTATAGCAGTTTTGTCCCATTCACAATGGGCCAACTTTTCAACCAACAGGGCCAAGGCCGGCTTGATGGTGTCGGTCACATGCGTGGCTTTTTCATCGGCCTTGGGAGACACATCACCGTAGAACACGGCAGCCCAATCGGCCAACACACACAGGGTATCGCAACGGTCTTTGAAAAGCCCACAAATAGCCGCCAAGCGTGCGTCAGTTTGAACGCCCCGCTTGTTCAAAATGTCGGCCACCCAAACTGCCAGTTGCTGGTCGTCAGATGTTTTTAAATGTTGCGCATTGACCCAACGCAATTTGGCGTCATCAAACTGCGCAGCGCTGCGACCCAAGTGGTCTAAGTCGAACCAATCAAGAAATTGTTGTCGGCTGAATATTTCGTCATCGCCATGACTCCAGCCCAAGCGGGCCAAATAGTTCACCATGGCATCGGGCAAGTAACCTTCATCACGGTATTGCGTCACTGGCTTTGCGCCATTGCGCTTGCTCATTTTCTCGCCTTGCTCATTGAGCACAGTGGGCAAGTGCGCGTAAACCGGCACATCCTTGCCAAGGGCTTTGAAAATATTGATTTGGCGAGGCGTGTTGTTCACATGATCATCGCCCCGAATGACGTGCGTGATTTGCATGTCGATGTCATCTACCACTACGCAAAAGTTGTAAGTGGGTGTGCCATCAGGTCGGGCAATGACCAAGTCGTCTAATTCTTGGTTGCTGATTTCAATGCGGCCTTTGACTTTGTCATCCCAAGCCACCACCCCTACTTGCGGATTTTTAAATCGTAGAACGGGTTTCACACCCTCGGGAATAGGCGGTAAAGTTTTGCCAACTTCAGGACGCCATGTGCCGTCGTAGCGCGGCTTTTCTTTGGCCGCCATTTGCTTTTCTCGGAGGGCATCGAGCTCTTCGATGCTCATGTAGCAAGGATAGACCTGCCCTGTGGCTTGGAGTTCAGACAAGACTTGCTTGTAGCGGTCCATGCGCTGCATTTGGTAGAACGGACCTTCATCGGGGTGCATGCCCAACCAAGCCATGCCTTCCAAGATGACATCAACGGACGCCTGGTTGGAGCGCTCCAAATCGGTATCTTCAATGCGCAAAATAAATGTGCCGCCTTGCGCTTTGGCAAATGCCCAAGGGTACAAGGCAGAGCGAATATTGCCTAAGTGAATAAAGCCTGTTGGTGAAGGCGCAAATCGTGTTCTGACGGGTTTAGAAGTTGCTGTCATTGTTCTTAAATTTCAAATTAGAGGGCTTCTAAGCCACGCGCCAAATCGGCCTTCAAATCGTCCAGATGCTCCAAGCCAACCGCCACCCGAATGAGGCTTTGTTGAATGCCTGCTTGCTGGCGTTGAGCCTCGGTTAAACGGCCATGCGAAGTGCTTGCGGGATGCGCCACCAAGGTTTTGACGTCGCCCAAGTTGGTACACAAGGACACCATTTGCGTTGCGTTCATGACCTTGAAAGCATTCTCGCGACCTTGCTCTGCAGAGTTGGCTTTCACTTCAAAAGAAAGAACCGCACCGCCAAGTCCAGACTGTTGGGCCATGGCCAAAGCATGCTGCGGATGGCTCTTCAACCCGGGATAGTAAACACGCGCCACTTTGGGTTGCGCCTCCAACCATTGCGCCAAAGCCAAGGCCTGCTCTGATTGTGCTTTCATCCGAATACTGAGCGTTTCAAGGCCCTTCAAAATGACCCAAGCATTGAATGGCGAGAGGGTCATTCCTGCACTGCGCATGACTGGCCCAAAGACGTCTTCGATGAGTGCGCGACTGCCACACAAAGCACCCGCCATGACCCTGCCCTGCCCATCCAGGTATTTGGTTCCGGAGTGCACCACCAAATCGGCGCCCATGGCAATAGGACGCTGCAAGATGGGTGTTGCAAAACAATTGTCAACCACCAGCAATGCACCGCTTGCGTGGGCCACATCGGCCAAGGCTTGAATGTCGCAAACTTCGGTCAGTGGGTTGGTGGGTGTTTCAGCAAACAGCAAGCGTGTGTTGGGCTGAATTGCCGCCTTCCATTCGGCCACATTGGTTTGCGAAACAAAGCTGGTTTGCACACCAAACTTGGCAAACTCACCGCCAATCAATTTGATGGTGGAGCCAAACAATGAATGAGAGCAAATGACGTGGTCGCCGCTTTTGAGCAAGCCCAAACACATCAGCAAAATAGCGGACATGCCTGTTGAAGTGGCAATGCATGCTTCAGTACCTTCTAGCGCTGCCAAACGCAATTCCATGCTGGCCACCGTGGGGTTGCCAAGGCGGGCATAGGTATAGCCCTCCTCTTCCCCTGCAAACCTGCGCGCAGCAGTTTCTGCATCGGGCTGCACATAGCCGCTGGTGAGGAACATGGCTTCGGAGTTTTCGCCATATTGACTGCGGTCGAGGGCAGCGCGTACCGCCAAGGTATCAATGTGCAAATTTTCTGGCAATGGCTTTTGACTCATGACATTCTCAAATTAACAGGCCGGATTGACCGAAACCCAAAACATAAATTGATTAGCTGGCGTTGGGTAACGCCAAACGTGACCGGTCCGACTCCATTTCGGATTCGTCTTGCTGTGAGGGACGGTTTTCACTTAAGCGTTGGATGTCCGCCTCAGAAATATCGCCCGTGACATACACACCGTCAAAACAAGACGCATCAAATCCATTCACTTTGGGGTAGCCAGGCAAAACGGCACTGGCCACTGCCAGCTTCATGGCATCGACGTCTTGATAAATCAAGGCATCGCAATCGATGATTTGTCGAATTTCATCAACCGTTCTGTTGTGAGCGACCAATTCATCTTTGGTGGGCATGTCAATGCCATAGACATTGGGATAACGAACTGGCGGCGCAGCACTGGCCATGTAGACCTTGCGCGCGCCTGCTTCACGCGCCATCTGAACAATTTCTCGACTGGTGGTGCCGCGCACAATGGAGTCATCGACCAAGAGCACATTGCGGCCCTTGAATTCGCTGGCAATGACGTTCAATTTTTGGCGGACTGATTTTTTTCTAACTGCCTGACCTGGCATGATGAAGGTACGGCCCACATAGCGGTTCTTGACGAAGCCCTCGCGGTAAGGCAAACCCAATAATTGCGCCAACTGCGCAGCACTGGGGCGGCTTGATTCTGGGATTGGAATGACCACATCAATGTCACTGGGCGGCACTGTTGAAATAACGCGCTTGGCCAAGGTCTCACCCAAATTCAATCGGGCTTGGTAAACAGAAATGCCATCCAATGTGGAGTCGGGGCGCGCCAAGTACACATATTCAAAGATGCAAGGATTCAGGTTGGGCTTCTCGGCGCATTGCTGGCTGTGCAGTTGTGTTGCCATGTCAATGAAAACAGCTTCGCCAGGTGCCAAGTTGCGCACAAACTGATGCGATGTACCTTCAAGCGCCACAGACTCGCTGGCCAACATGTACGTGCCATCTTTGCTTTGACCCATGCACAAAGGACGAATGCCAAACGGGTCTCTGAAAGCCAACAAACCATGACCCGCAATGAGTGCAATCACTGCATAAGAACCCTTGACCCGCTTGTGAACACCTTCGACTGCCTTGAAAACATCAGCAGGCGTTAAGGGCAAACCGCGGGTGGTTTTTTCGAGTTCATGCGCCAGCACATTGAGCAAGACTTCAGAATCGCTTTCGGTATTGATGTGCCGATGGTCCGTGGAAAAAAGCTCAGCCTTCAAGGCTTTGGCATTGGTTAAGTTGCCGTTGTGAACCAACACCAAACCAAAAGGTGCATTGACATAAAAAGGCTGCGCTTCTTCTTCGCTGAAGGCATTGCCTGCTGTAGGGTACCTAACTTGGCCCAAGCCACAGTTACCGGGCAATGAACGCATGTTGCGCGTTCTAAAAACATCACGCACCATTCCCTTGGCTTTGTGCATGTGAAATTTTCTGTTCATTTGGGTCACGATGCCGGCGGCATCTTGCCCACGATGCTGCAACAAAAGCAATGCATCGTAAATCAGTTGATTCACAGGTGCGTTGCTTGCAACGCCAACAATTCCACACATAGGTCAATCCATTCAATTGGGCAGATACGCCCCAAATTTTTCGGGCAACATGGGCTTGATCCCCTT
>CALPYQ020000185.1 GCA_943327965.2 Singulisphaera sp. GP187 | reverse complement strand
TTGGCTCTATGGACGGTGCGTCTAAGTTTGTGCGCGGCGATGCCATAGCCGGCATTCTCATTCTGGTCATCAACCTCATTGGCGGTTTGATCATTGGCATGATTGCGCACAACATGAGCTTTGACAAAGCGCTCACCATTTACGGCACGCTCACCATTGGCGATGGCCTGGTAGCGCAGGTGCCTGCGCTCATTATTTCTACGGCTGCAGGTATTTTGGTCACGCGTGTGGCCACCGATGACAATTTCTCGGAGCAGCTTTCTAAGCAGATGAGCAGCAACCAAAGCTCGTTGTTCATCGCCGCGGGTGTGCTGGGTTTGTTGGGTGTGTTGCCTGGTATGCCGCACACCATGTTCATTTCATTTGCACTGTTTTTTGCTGGACTGGCATACATGATTAGGCGCAAAGCGGCCACCGTGGTCAGTGATGCGGCGGCGCTCAATAAAGAAGACGCAGGGCGCCAAGAACTGGGCTGGACCGATGTGCCGGTGGTGGAGCCATTGTGCTTAGAGTTGCCATACCGTCTCATTCCCATGGTGGACAAGGGCGAAGATAGCGACCTGATCAAACGCATCAGGGCCATTCGGCGAAAGTTCATTTCCGACATGGGCTTCCTAACCCCCTCGGTACACATCAGAGACAACCTTCAACTGCCGCCCGAAACTTATCGTTTCTTAATTTATGGCGGCGAGGTAGGGCGCGGCCAATGCTTGCCAGACAGGTTGTTGGCCATTGCACCCGAGGGCGTAGACCCCATGCCAGGTCTGCAAATTCGTGATCCTTCGTTTGGCATGCCTGCTACTTGGATTGAAACCAGCAGCCGAGAATTTGCCATTAGCCGCGGACACACAGTGGTGGAGCCCGCTGTGGTGATGGCCACGCACCTCGACACCCTGATTCACCGCCATGCCAGTGAATTGCTGGGAAGACAAGAAACCCAAGAGTTGCTTGAACACTTTAAGGGCAGCTTTCCCAAGTTGGTGGAAGATGTGGTGCCCAAGGTGGTGTCGGTTGCCTTGCTTCAGCGCTTGCTTCAGTTGCTGCTAGAAGAAGGCATTAACGTCAAAGACCTTCGAACTATTTTGGAAGTGGCGGCCGAGCACGCTCCCAAAACACCCGATGCTTTGGACATTCTGCCCATGGTGCGCCAAGCACTCCGAAGAACCATTGTTCAAAACGCTTTAGGCAGTGGTCAACAAGCGCGTGTGTTGGGCGTGCAGCCAGAGTTTGAGCGCCTCATTGAGCAGGCCATTGGCACCGCCGCAGTTGCGCCCGATGGCGTGATTGAGCCCTCGCTCATGCGCCTCTTGGTGCAAGAAGTTTCGACGCACATCGACGCGATGGAAGCCAAAAACTTGCCACCCGTGATTGTGTGCAACCCACGCACCCGACTAACTTTTGCAAGAATTGTGAAGAAAATTCGCAGTCAAGCGCATGTGTTGGCCATGACTGAGTTGCCTTTAGACACGCAACTAACGTTTGAGAAATTTTTGTGTTCTCAAGCTAGCGCTGGTTAAAACAATTTAAATCAAATATAAATACAAAACGCGGAGTAATTCTTTCAAATGGCCCCCCACAAAATCATTGCAGCCACCACCACCGAAGCACTCAAGCTGGTTCGCGAGCAAGTCGGTGGCGATGCTTTGGTTCTGTCCACCCGCGATACACCTGAGGGCGTTGAGATTGTGGCCATTTCGCCTGAAGCGCTGGCCAAGATGTCCCAGCGCACAGAGGTCAAAGTTGCGCCTGTTGCCAGCCCTTCAGCAGACTTGGCCGCTACTTTCAAGCCGCCTGTTTCTAACTTCTCGCCCAATGTGCCTTTGTCATCGGCCAACGCACCCGCTGCCCAAGACAAACCAGATGGCAAACAGGAAGACAAACGCGTCGACAAATTGTTGGCAGAGTTTTCCGAAGTAAAGCAGTTGCTGCAAACCCATTTGTCAGCCCGCGCTTGGGACGACATGCAAGCGCAGTCCTCAGAAAAAGCGGAAGCGCTGCGCATTTTGTTGAATGCCGGTTTTTCGCCGCAGCTGTGCGGTGAAATTGCCGATCAGCTCAGCGCACAAGGGCCATCCGAGGTTCACTTGATGGACCGTTTGCAGGCATTGCTTGAATCCAAAATTCAAACACTCGATCCACTTTCGGTGTTTGATCCTGGTGGTGTGTTTGCATTCATTGGCCCCACTGGCGTGGGCAAAACCACCGCCATTGCCAAAATTGCAGCGCGCTGTGTGTTGCGTTATGGCCGCGGCCAGTTGGCTTTGCTCACCACCGATACGTTCCGCATTGGCGCGCAAGAACAACTGAAGGTTTACGCCAAAATCATTGGTGTGCCTGTGGTGTCGCTGCGCGACAGCGAAGACTTGGCCTCCAAGCTCAGCAGCATGAAAGACCGCCGCGTTATTTTGCTAGACACCGCAGGTGTCAGTCAGCGCGACACGCAAATGCTAGAGCAGTCTCAATTGTTGTTGGAAGGCGCGCCGGCGCTCAAGCGTATTTTGGTCATGAGCAGCACCACCGACTTGCGCACCCAAGAAGACGTCATCTTGATGTACCAAATGGCCGAGAAGAATGAAAAGTCTCGCGCTGTGACGGCGGCCATCATTACCAAAACCGACGAAGCCGCGCAAATTGGTCCTGTCCTCGATTGCCTCATCCGCCATCAGTTGCCACTCATGTTTTTGGCCAACGGCCAACGCGTGCCTGAAGATTTAAGCCAAGCCAATACGGCCTACCTCAGTCACCGAGCATTGCGTCCTCGCATGCTGTCTAGCCGCTTGCAAATTACAGATGATCAAATTCCGGTTCACCTGTCCGATCAATTGAACGACTGGGTCAAGGCTTCATGAGTGAGCCTGCAACATTGAACGGCCTCAAAGACCAAGCCGATGGTCTTCGAGAGTTGTTTGGCCAAACACCGCCGCCTGTGCATGTGGTGTGTTGCCCCAGCAGGCCCGCATTGGCCTTGTCCATGGTGAATGAACTCAGCCAAGGTTTGATTGAGCTAGAGCGCACAGTCATGTGGGTGGACGAAATTGATTTTGCCCACCGTGAACAATGGCCGCTGCCTTGCAAAGTCAAATTTGATTTGTCCAAAACGCTTCAAGGCTATGTCGATCTGGATCAAAGCGTAACGCCTATTCAGCCAACACTTTGGTATGGCTTGTCTTTGCACACGTCCCGAATTGAAGACAGCGTGCAGACCCTGTCCGACAGGTTAATGCGCAGTGGTATTGAGTTTGACACGGTGGTTGTCTCTACGGCCGCATTGAAAGCAGAGAGCTTCAAACATTACGGACCTCGCATTCACTGCACGGCCCTCACAGGCTGTGAGCCGCAAGAGTTGAATCAAACATTTGAATGGCTGGCGCACACCCAAGACCAAACACCGGTGGCCTCTTGGAGTTTGGTGCTGGCCGGCGAGCCAGGCACTTCAGAAAACAGTGTGGGTTGGGCAGAAGAGAAAGTTCGGACCGTTTTGGGGCCGCACGTGAAAGTGCTGGGGCAAATTCAAACCCCAGCCACCCAGTTGCCGTTCAATGGCGCATGGAGCCGATGGCCCGAGCTAAAAGCCACACTGGCCAATCACCTTTTGATTCACTAGCATGCCGCCAAAGTATCAACAAGATCTGGGCGAGCAGCTCAAGCAGTACCAACCCCTTGTGAGGCGCATTGCGTCGCGCATTGGTTCCAAGTTGCCTGCCAATGTCATGTTGGACGACTTAATTCAAGAAGGCATGACGGGATTGTTGGACGCCTTGCAGCGCTATGTGCCGCAGCCCAATCAAAGCTTTGAAGGCTATGCCAGCATGCGCATTCGAGGTGCAATTTACGATGCTTGCCGCAAAGAAGACATCCTGCCTCGCAACCAACGCGACCAACTCGATTTGCTAGAAAAGGTGACGCAACGTTTAGAGCACACCTTGGGCCGCTTGCCGACTGAGCAAGAGATCGCCAAAGAGGCTGGCGTTTCCATTGAAGAATATTTTGTGGTGATCGACACCTTTGTCAATGTCATGCCCATTGACGATGTGCCCGAAGATTTGTTGCCCACCGATTTTTCTGCAGACCCCATGGAAAAAGTTTCGGGCCAAGAATTTTTAGGGCAAGTGGCAGAGATTTTAAAAACCTTGCCCGAAAAGCAGCGTTTGGTGATGGCGCTGCATTACCAAGAAGATTTGTCGTACCGAGAAATAGCGGCGGTTTTAGACCTCACGCCTGGCCGCATTAGCCAACTTCACACGCAGGCCATGATTGCCATCAGGGCCTTGTTGAAAGTTTAAAACTTGCCCAGCAATTGGCCGCCGCCTAAAAACGACACGCCGCCTTCACTTGAATAAATAGCGCTGGCAGACGTCTGAGCTGCATAAGCCTGAAGCGCGGCATTGCGCTGCATGGCCAATCGCAGGAGCTCGCCGTTCAACTGATGGTCTGAACGAGCCTGTGCCAGTCGATCGTTCAACTCTTTTTGTTGTTCTTCTGAAAAGCTTGCAATCAGTTGTTTTAAACCATCCACGCCGCCAGGATGGTTCTCTAAACTTTTGAGGGCCATTTGGCTGTTGAGAATGGCCGTTTCAAGGTTGGGGAGGGCGTGATTTTCTAAAGTGACCTTCAGCTCATGCACGGCCTGAGCGACTTGCTCAATGAGGTTGCGCGTGCTTTCAAATGCCATTGAATGAAAGAGGG